>WYBG01000107.1 GCA_011526015.1 Deltaproteobacteria bacterium
AAAACTCACGCAAAATGTCATTCCCGCGAAGGCGGGAATCCAGAAAAGTGGCTTAGAATATGGATTCCCACTTTCGTGGGAATGACAGACGAAAGGATAAGCGGCCAAAATTTCCGAATTTTTCATAACGCTAAAATGTTACCAACCACTAAGACATGAAGGCGCTAAGATTTCACAAACTTAAGATAAAAAGCAAAGAAGCAACAAATGTTATGTACACGGCCAGAAGCATGAATAACTTCGTGAATCTTTGTGGTTCTGGGCCTTAGTGGCTGAATAAATACGGGGGGAAAATGGCAAAGAAAGGGAGCAATAGAGCAATTAGCCGAACGGGAGTGTTGGATTCATGGATAGATGGATTGTTGGATGAGTATGTTTCACTCTCTTTGCATCCTGTTCCGGCAGCCCATCGATCCACTAATCCATTTATCCATTACAACAGGGATCCATTTGTCTAATCCCCTTTTGTGATTCACAACCATAAACCGGAAAGCGATCCATGATTGAACCTGCAATTGACACCTTTAGTGCTCCGGAGACCGCTGGCAATGGCGCTCCTGCGGCTTTTCCCCGAAAAGACCTGGGGATGCGCTTCATTTACCGCCGGGAAACGGAAAAATTCTGGTACGTGCAAATTAAAGTGTCGGTACACAGCAAGCGCCATTATATGGAAGGGCAATCGTTTTACGACAATCAGTACGGCGGCAAAGAGGCCTCTTTTGCGGCGGCGCTCCAATTCCGCAACCAACACGCTTACCCGTTTTTTGAAAAGGTAGGATATGATCCCACCCTGCGGGAACGAAAGGCGGAAAAAGCCCGCCTGGCGCGGGAGCGCCCCAAAAAATTCACAAAACGCAAAGAAGCGACGACCGGCCCCCTGGCCAACCTGCACTACATTCACCTTTATAAACGCCGGGGCCGTTATTCCCGCTGCGTGGTGGACGTGACCGTCAACGTGCACGGGCGGCATTATCACTCCACCGCTTATTCTTATGACTTCGAAAAATACGGGGGCAAGGATAATACCCTGAAGATTGCCCGGCAGGACCGCAATCGCCTGGCGCAACTGGTGCACCGGAAAGCCATGGAATTGGAGCAACTTCCCGCCAAACCGGTCGAAGAAAACCGCGCGATTATCAAATCGATGAAAATCACCCGCACCCCTCCCCTGAAGCTGACCGACCCGGATAAATTCATTAAAAGGGCGGACCAGCACGACTTCTGGTCCGTAGCGGTTCGCCGGCAGCTCTGGAAACGCTATCCCCGGGTGCCCTTCCGCCGCTTTTACGATCAGGATTACGGCGGCAAGCACAAGAGCCGCATCGTGGCGCGCAAGTATGCGGAGTTGTTGGACCTGGCTTTACAAGAGGAGTTGAAAGAGTTGCGGGAAAGAGGCGTGGCCGACCGGAAAATTATCCAGGAACGGGTGGATGAGGTCGTGGAAATGGTTGAAAGAGAGATCGCCCGGAATTTCAGCCGGGTAAACCCGGATAAACCATCGGAGAAATGATATGCGCTGCAAGCATTCCGCTGCCCTGGCCATTATTTTGGCGGTTTTCGTCGAAACGGTCCTGGTTTTCGGCGAAGATTTGGCTCCCCGGGGAGCCATTGCATCCCTTTCCGTCCATCCCAACGGAACGCTGGAACGATTCTCAACCGTTGCCGGCAACAAAGGCCAATCTCCCAACAGTGTTTTTTGGTGCGACTATGAAATCGGCGCGGTTACCGACGAACAGCGGGAACTGCGCAATTTCCGCTTCTTCGAGGGGCGGCAGCTGCGCTTCGTGCTGGAGCGCGCGCCCGGTTCGGACCTCTACGTCTCCAATGCCGGGATGATCGCCTTCATGGACATGAGCAAGCACTTCAACCGGGAATTAACGGTGCATTTTTATGATAAAACCGGGCGTTTCTTGTGCTCGAAAACCTTCCGGGGCGCGTCGCTGTTCGGTTTCTCGCCCTCCGGGAGGCGCTTCGGGGTGGGCGCCGGGGAGCATTTTTACCTGGTTTCCCTGCCCGGTGGCGAGATGGCCGCTTACCCGCCGGCGGACCAGTTTTCCATCTCGGAAGATGATCGCCGGTTGGCCCTGGCTTACCGGGGCCGCATCCGGGTATTCTCTTCCGGGGACTCGGAAACGGAAATCCCCACCGGGTTCAGCTATCCCCGGAAGGTGGCTATTTCCTCTGCGCCCGGGCTGCTGGCGGCCATCGACAAGCGGGACCTCATGGTCTATTCTCTTCCCGCGGGCGAGCTGCTGTTCCGCCGCTCCCTTGCCGGCCCTTACTCCTACCGCGACCTGGAAATCGTTGACGGAGCTGTCGCCGCGGGCGTTCATTACCGGGAAGCGGGAGTTTCCAAAGGGATTTTGCGGATATTCTCCTCGGATGGAACGGCAATTCAGGAAACCGAAAGCGCTCCCAAATTCTTTCAGACCTTTGCGGCGCCTCCCGCCAGCCCTGCCGCTCCTGCTGCTTACCCGGAAATTCCCTGGCCTTTCGTGCCGTTTGACAGCATGCACACAGTCTGGAATTATTACGAGCAGCACATGGGCCTGGGAAGCCCCACCTCCTCGTACATGCACCAGGGACTGGATATCATCACCCCGATTGGGGAGCCGACCTATGCCGTGGCCCCCGGCATCGTGAAGTGCGTGCTCACCCTGGGCGGGGCGATTTACTGGCGGTTGGCCACCAGCGCGGAGCAGGTGGCGGGGTTCTCCCGCGGCTGGCTCTATGCCCACCTGATCCAGAATACCATCCAGGTGGACGTGGGCGATACGGTGCAGCTTCACGATTACTTAGGGGACATCATCGCCTGGACCGCGGATTGGGGGCACATCCATTTCGTGGAAATCGAAGATTCCGGGCTGGTCTGGCAGTACAACGATAACGAGTGGGGCATCACCTACAATCCCCTGCACTCCCTGCGCAGCAACGAGGAGCACGTCGCCCCGGCGCTGGAACCGGTTTTCCCCTACTCCAAATTCGGCTTCTGCCTCAACGAAACCAGCATCTATCTCTATCCCGACAGCCTCTACGGAGATATCGACATCATCGCCAAAGTGGTGGATTACGTAAAAGATTCCCCCTGGCAGCAACCGGCTTACGAAATCTATTACTGGGTAAAGCGGCTGCCCGGCGGGGAAACGGTCTTCCCCCGCACCCTGGGGCAGCGCCTGAACCACGCTTTTAACTTCTATGACGCCGAGCACTACGAGGAATGGGCCCCCCTCATCTACAAGCGCGACGCGATCCTGCCCCCCTCCAGCTGGATGAGCATGGAGCGCAATTTTTATCACCTGCTTACCAATAACAACGGCGATACCCTGCTGGAACTGAGCGAAAAAAACCTCGCCTTCCCGACTTATAATTACGCCGACGGCGATTATCGCATCGTCATCGAGGCGTTCGACCAGTACGGAAATTCCGCGCGCGACAGCATGAATGTAAAATTTCGCAACGGCATTACCGCGCTTCCCGGCGGGGAAGGGGAAATTCCCGCGGCGTTCGAGCTGCGGCAGAATTACCCCAATCCCTTCAACCCGGCTACCCGGATCGGTTTTGCCCTTCCGCAGGCTTCAACGGTCAAAATCGAGGTCTTCAACCTGTTAGGAGAGCGGGTTGCCACACTGTTAGAAGCGCCCCGGCCGGCCGGGTATCACGAAATCCACTTCGACGCCGGACGGCTGGAAAGCGGAATGTACCTCTGCCGGATGCAGGCGGGGAACTTTAACCAAACCCGCAAGATGCTGCTGGTGCGGTGATGGCGTGAAACGTGAAACGTATTTCGTATTGCGTATTGCGTAACGGAATACGCAATACGCAATACGTTTTCATCATCCTTCCTCAATTTTTCTCCCGCTTAAAAAAATCTCTTGACTATTTGGTTTCACCTCAGTATGTTTTGGTCGAAAAGTTTAACCAAATGATTAAACTTTTCAGATAAAAACCTGAATTAACGGCCAAAACAATGAATTTTACCGGCGAAACCGAACAAAAAATCATCCGGGCGGCCACGGAGGTATTCCTGCACCGGGGCAAGGATGGCGCCCGGATGCAGGAGATAGCGGACCGCGCCGGCATCAACAAGGCGCTGCTGCACTACTATTTCCGCTCCAAGGATCGCCTGTATCAGAAAGTGTTCGAAACCACCGTGAAAAGCGTTTTTGATGAATTCCTGAACGCCATTCTGGAAACCGAGGACCCGGCGTTGTTCATCAAGGGATTTATTGATAATTACATCGACGCGCTCTCCCGCCGCCCGGAAGTGATCCGCTTTATCATCTGGGAAATCGACCAGGGAGGCGAACAAATCGGGCGGATGATCCAGTCGATCTTCTCCGAGCGGGGCTTTTCGGAGATTCCCTTTCCCCTGAAAATTCAGCAGGCGATTGGCAGGGGCCAGATCCGGCAAGTGGAGCCCCTTCAATTGACGCTGAGCCTGATCGGCATGTGCCTGTATCCCTTCCTGGCGGAGAGGATTCTTGAAAAACTGTTCCCGGGAGTTTCCTTCTCTTCTCCCGGGTTTCTGGAAATGCGGAAAAAAGAAGTATTCGAGCTGGTCTGGAAAGGAATTCGGCCGGAAGGGGGAGCGTGAGGCGTAAAACGTAATGCGTAACTCGTAATGCGTAATGGCGGCGAATTTTACGTTTTACGCATTACGTTTCAGGCCTCCGTCATTCAGTTCAATAACCGAAAAACTGCACAAGGTAGGCCATGTTCAAATACCGATGCTTAACCCTCACTGTTCTGGCGCTTTTCCCGGCGCTGGCGCAAACCACGGTCACCCTGCCGGAAGCCTGGAATATCGCCCTGGAAAACAATCTCACCTTACAACAGCAGCAGAAAGCGATTCAGCAGGCACGGGAAGAAACGGCCATCCAGAAAACCAGTTATCTGCCCGTTTTCAACGGTTCCGCCACGTTTTATTACCAATCGAGCTTGCCGATCCAGGAAGTGCCCATTCCCCTCCTCAACCAGGAGTTTACGATTGAGATCGGGGTAAAAGACCAGTATAACCTGGGGCTGACCGTCAACCAGCCGATTTTTACCGGCTTTCGCACCCGCAACTTAGTGAAAGCGGCCCGGGAACGGGAGCAGGCCCAGGGGCTCCAGGATTCCACTCTCCGCCGGCAACTGCTGCTGCAAACCGGTTTGATCTTCTACCGGTTGCAGCTCGATTTGACTCAACAGGACGTTCTGGAAGAAGCAATCCGGCGGGTGGATTACCGGCTTCAGCAGGTGCGAAATCTTTTCTACGCCGGGCAGGCCGCGGCATTCGATACCCTGGAAGTCGCCAATCGCAAGCTCCAATACCAAAGCCAACTGCAAAATCTCCGCAACCTCTACCGGGTGCTGCTCACCCAATTCCGCCACGTTCTGAACACCGAGGCCCCCCTCGACGTGGAACGCCTGGTGATTGAAACGGTGGATCTCTCCCTGGAAAGCGCGGATGATTACCTGGCCCTCGCCGCCGCCCATCGCCCGGAATTGAAACAGCTCGCGGCCTTGCAGCAAGCGGAATTCTACCGCAGCCGCTCCCTGCAATCGGCTTATTTTCCCCAGGTCTATGCCAACGCCTCTTACCATTATGCCCGGCCGGGCGTCAACTTTTTCAGCGACGAGTGGATGACTTACTACACTTTCGGGGTGGGTTTGCAATGGGAGATCTGGAACTGGAGCCGCGACCGCCGGCGGGTGCAGCAATCCCGCTTAGAGTACGATAAATTAGACCTGCAATCCCGGCAGTTATTGCAAAACGTGCGGCAGCAGGTCACTGAGGCGTACGAATACCTGCAAACCGCCCGGGAGCAAATTCTTTTCCAGCGCCGGATCGTGTCCCAGGAGATGGAGCGCTACCGTATTACCGAAAGCAAGTACGCCGAGGGGCAGGCCGCCAACCTGGACGTGAGCGCTGCGGAAACTTCACTACTGGAAGCGGAATTGCTCTTGCAGCAGAATTATATCCAGTGGTATCAGTACAAATTGCAATTGGATTTTGCAACCGGGGTGATCGGGCAGAACGGAGGGAAGTGAAAAGTGCAAAGTGAAAAGTGCAAAGTGAAAAGTGCAAAGTGAAAAATATGCCCGGTAAAAATTGATGAATGGATAACCTGCCTGGAGAAATGGACGAATGAGAACCCACAATTACGTTTTCGTGGCAATTTGCAGCATGGTTTTATGGAGCTGCGGGAATAATTCCGACCGCGACGGCTACACTTCGGTGGTGGAAGGCACTTCCGTGCAGGTTCCCGCGCTTACCGGCGGGGAGATCAAGGCGCTGCGGGTGGATACCGGCCAGGAAGTGCGCGCCGGGGACATTCTGGCCATGGTGGATACCACCGAGCTGGTCTTTCAACGCCAGCAATTGCAGGCGGGTTTGGAGGAATTGGGCGTGCAACTGAAGATCGCCCGCGCTAACCTCAACCAGGCGCAATCCACGGAGCAATACGTGCGTGAAAAACAGCAGCGCATCGCCATGCTGGTTCAAAATAATTCCGCTTCCCGCCAGAGCTTAGATGACCTCACCAACCAGCTTAACCAGGCGCAGACCGCCCTGGAAAACACCCGGCAAAGTTTCCAGAGCTTAGAAGCGAAGCGAAAACAATTAGAAGCCCAATCAGGCATCGTGAACAAGAAAATAAAAGACGCGGTGATCGCCGCGCCTGTCGGCGGGATTATCTCGGAAAAGTATTTCGAGCTCGGCGAAGCGATTCCTCCCCTGAGCCCGCTGGTAGAGATCATCGAGATTCTGGAAGTGGACGTGAAAATTTACATCTCCGAGAAGAAATTGCCGGCGGTGAAATACGGCCAGGAGGTGCGCGTGAAAGTGGACGGGCTGGACCGGGAATTGGCAGGAAAAGTAAGCTGGGTGAGCCCCAAAGCGGAATTTACCCCAAAATCCATTTTGACCCCGGAAACCCGCACCTCTTTGGTGTACGCGGTAAAAATCACCGTTCCCAACCCCGAGGGAATTTTGAAGCACGGGATGCCGGTGGAAGTGTTCTTAGAAG
>WYBG01000108.1 GCA_011526015.1 Deltaproteobacteria bacterium
GAGCCGTTTATCAGCTCCCGGGTAAATTTGGAACGCGCCCGGCTCATCATCAGCACCGTTCCGGAAGAGGGCAGCGTGCAGACGATTTTTGACCGCGCCAACCAGGCCCGGGTCAGCGCCATCATTTGCGTCAGCCGCAGCGACCAGATTTCCTACCTCACTTACCGCGCGCGGCACCGCCGCATCGTGCTGGTTTACCCCAAGCACAACCAGGGAACCACCCTGGGGCACCGCCTCTGGGCGGCGATGGTGAAAGTGCGCTCGATTTATAAGATGGAGAAACAGCAGTGGCCGAAAGTGCTCATCGTCGGAAACAATAAAGCCACCCAGTTCATGCTGGAAACCCTGTGGATTTACCTGCCCGGAACGCCGGGGGATAGAACGAAGATATTGAAAGAGCACTTTGCCTTCATCGTCACTTCCCCGGAACAGGCCATCGGCTACCCCATCTTAAAAGAGGAGGGGAAAAACCAGCCCTTCGACCTGCGCTGGCCGGCGCTGCTGGTAACCAGCAGCCGCTTTCCGTACCAAAACGGCGAATCGCCGCTGGATATCAGGGACTTTCTCCAGCTTACCCGGGTGGTGAATGAAGCGGACCAGAACGCTATCCAGGCCTGCATAGAGCAGCACCAGCCGCACATTCTGGTGCTTAACCATGATGAGGTCGATAAATCGCCCCTCCTGGTATCCCGCTGCGTGCGCGCCCTGGAACGGCTCAAATCCCAGTATAAAGAGAAATTTCATCTCCCCCTGATCCTGCTGACCGCGGTGCGGGGAGATGATCGGGAACGGCAGATTTTGGGCGACGCTTCCCGGTATTATGACGCCGTGGGAAAAATGTACCGGGAACCGTTGGCCATGGACGCCAGCTATCCCTCCCCAGCCCGCTACGCCTACTACGCCCGGGAGGTGATCGGGGAGAGCATCAGCGACGCCCTGGCCGACGCGGAAGAAGTGATTGCCGGGGCGCGCCGGAGCTTTTCCACCGCCCTGGGGCGAAAGGGTTCGCTCAAAAAAATCCGGGAAAAGGACAAACAGTTCGTGGAAATCAGCACCTGCCTGCCCAATCGCCCCGGGGCCCTGGCCAATTTTTTAGCCCGCATGGCCGGCATCGAATTCGATCCTCCTAAAAAAGAGACCATCGAGGAGTTGTGGCGCAAGGGCAAAACCGATGCGGAGACGGTCGAGCCGCACATGCCTTCCTTTCAATACATGCGCAACATCATTTTAGACCCGGCCGGCAAAGGATACGCGCTGACCGGTTACGCCTTGCTGGTTCCCATCCCGGATGATTCCCCCATTTTCGAGCCTCCGGCGCCGGAAACCAGCAGCGTGGTGCGGATTTATGCCAACGACGGGCGCAATTACTTAGAAACCGAGGTGGACCCGGATGAGCTGTACGATCAAAAGGATAGCGCGATTCTGGCAGAAAAATATAAAAATGTCGTAGAGCCGCCGCCCCCGGGGGTTCCCAACGTCATCGACCGCCTGACCCGCCGGGAAGCGGGCAAGGCGAATACCATCGGAGAATTCCGGGAGGTGTTATTGGACCCGGAGCATAACGGAAAATATGCCTGCCCGGGCATGAGCCTCTGCCGGGTGGCGGCCTTCCAGGATTACGTGGCGGCCAGCAACTATCGCCGCCTTGCCCGGCAGGCGGAGCGAGGCAGCCAGCCTTCCCCGGAACCCCTCCGAAATGCCCGCAATTATTACTGCTGCACCGGCATAAAGCCCACCCAAGAAGCGGAAAAACCGGGTGCCGACTCCTCCTACGCCCGGGTGTTCTGCTGCGCGTACGGAACCAACGATCCCGGGATGATCGCCATGGTGCTCAATACCCTGATTTTTCGCCCCCAGATATTTCGCCCCGCCCACGAAGACGGCAGCAAAAATAACTGGGTCATCAATATCGACTACTTCAAAGACGTGGCCTGCCAGAATTCCTACTTCGCCATGAACCGGGTATTCGGATATTTTCAGGAAAAGAAGAAAACCAATGAATCCGATCAACCGGAACTGCCCCTGCACCTCATCCGCATTCTGCCCATCGGGGGCGTCAAATCCGCAAAGCTCTGGTTCACTTACGCCCGGGCGTTATATCACTTCATCGACCGCGGGCCGGGGAAAAACCGTTACCGGTTCTACTGGATCGACGGCAACCACGAGCAACATTTAGGAATAAGCAACCAGCCGGTCTTCGCGGAAGAAGACCATCAATCTTACCCGATTGTCATTGTGATCAAAAGAATACCGGAGGAAAGCGCGGTTCAGGATCCTGAAAAATGCAAAATCTGCGGCCTGGAACCCCGGGAATACGATTGCAGCAAGCTGCGGGTGTGGATATAGACCCAATTAATTGCCAATTGCTAATTGCCAATTGCCAATTGCCAATTGCTAATTGGCAATTAATAGCACTGTAACACCATGATTGCATTCCCCGGCGCTTCGGCGTATATTTTGCCCTTTCAAGGAAGACCTCAAAGGTTTTAGAAACCTTTGAGGTCTTTATTCCCCAGTGACACGGCGGAAGGCAGCTTAGATCGATGATTCGCATTGCGGCAGCGTTATTGTTCTGGTTGATTTTCTTTTCCCCGGCGAACCCTGCCCTGGCGCAGCGCAGCGCAGAAGATTCCACCGCCGCTAAAGATATTACCCCTAAAGATTCCCTTATCTCTCCGGAAACGAACGAGATTTCCCTCGTCGGCGCGCTCAACGACCAGGAATTGCGCTCCTACCGCTCGGATTTCTATCCCCTGGACTTTACCCAGCGGGGCCGCCTGGCGGTGAACACTTACAAGGGGATGCCCGCGGGGCTGTATCAATTCGAGTTCGCCGGGAAACGGCTCTTCGACCCGGTAAGCGGGTTTTGGAACGAGCAGTGGATTCCCTATTATCAAATTGCCCAAACAACCTATCACTTCGGCGACCTGCATGAATCCTACCGGCCGCCGGCGCCGGTTTCCCCCCAACCGGCCACCCGGGTGATCTTTTCCCAGGATTACACCCTGGGATTATCCCTGGTTGACATCAACTTCCTCCAGAGCCTCAGCCGTAAAAATTACGTGCAGCTTTCCGGCTCCAATTTTGTGGGGGATGGGTCGGAAGGAGCGGATAATTCCGGCTTCAAGGTCAACACCTACCGGGGGCAGATCCATTGGCAGTTGGGCGAGAAGTGGAACGCGGATATTTTCTACTGGCACATGCGCCACGGGTTTAATTTAGGCCCGGAGGAGTTGGCAACGAGCAGCGACAAGTTCAAACTGATCGCCGATATCGCCTGGGTAAAATTAGCCGGGCGATTGAGCGAGCGGGACTCCCTGGAAATCGTTCCCGGCTACCAGGCGATGCAAGACCGCTACACCCGGGGAAGCGACCGGCAGCGGGAAAACCGCTCCAAACTGGCGCACCTCGACGCCGCCTACTTCCACAATTTTTCTTCCGCTGCGGCCGGAATCCGCCTCAACAGCCGCTGGTTCACCAATAAGGGGAAACGCTTCTGGTTCAGCC
>WYBG01000109.1 GCA_011526015.1 Deltaproteobacteria bacterium
CGGGAGTGGAACCCGCGCTGGATTTTCCGGCGTTTCCAGATCAATTTCAACCTCTGGGACGGCTGGAATTTCGCTCCGGAACGGATTTTTACCGGGGGAAATATCAACGGGAACGGGCAGTTCAAAAACTACTGGAGTTTCGCAACGGGAATCAATCGCGAGAGCGCGGAGCTGCGCGACAGCGACCTGCGCGGCGGCCCGATGATGGAATTCCCCGGGGCGTGGAGCAACTGGTACAACATATTCAGCGATGAGCGGAAAAAACTGCGCTTCGGTTTCGGCGGCTACAATTACCTCAGCGACGAGGGAGACTCCCGTTATCACGACGTCTGGTTGGACGTGAACTGGCGGCCGGATAACGCCCTGGCGTTCTTCGCCGGCCCTTTCTACCGCTATAATAAGGATAACTTGCAGTACGTGGACACCCAAACCCACGCAACCCTCGGGCAAGATCGCTACATCATGGCGCTGCTCGACCAGGAGACCTTTGGGGTGCAGTTCCGCATCGACCTGAGCATAACTCCCAACCTGACCATCCAATACTATGGCCAGCCGTTTATTTCCGCGGGCAAGTACAGCCAGTTCAAACGCGTTACGGAGCCGCGCTCCGCGAATTATTACGAGCGGTTTCAGGTTTTCAGCGGGGAAGAAATTTCGCTGCTAACCCTGGAAGGGGGCGACAAGATTTACGAAATCGATGAAAACCACGACGGCGCCGCGGATTACAGCTTCGATTACCCGGATTTCAATTTCTGGGAATTCCGCTCCAATTTAGTGGCGCGCTGGGAATACCTGCCCGGCTCCACCCTCTATTTGGTGTGGACCCAAAACCGCAGCGACGATGCAGCTTACGGCGATTTTTCGCTGCGCCAGGGGTTTAAAAATCTCTTCAGCATTTACCCGGATAACGTCTTCCTGATCAAGCTGAACTACTGGTTCTCACTGTAGCATAAATAATCTCCCGGGGGTTCAGAACCCCCCGGGAGATTAAAGAAAAATACCCTCCACATTCCAACCTGAATAGAATGATCCCCCTCCAAATCATCCGGCCCGGGGGGAACTTGCCCGGTTTCTCAAGGTATATCAACCTTGCCCCGGCAATAGATGTGACAGGTGCGCTCATGAATTTTAATCCGTATTGTGTTAGTTAGCCATTTTGCCTATATTCACGGCTTATTTTCGGAACATCATGCAAACGATCAGCGAGTGAAGCAACGAGGTAAGGAAGTGAACGGAACTCTCAACAAGTTTATCCCGGCGCTCATGGCCGCAATCTCCCTGTTTCTCTGGAACTGCGAAGAGAACCCCCTCCCGGTTGCGCTGGCAGATCGAAATTCGCAAATTGTCATCGATACTTTGTACGCCAGATTCGATACCACCTATACCCTGGATAAAACTCTCAGCACCCTGGATAGCGACCGCTTGTTAATCGGTTCCTCTTACGGATTCTCCTTCCAGCCTATTATGAGGTTCTCCGTTGAAACCATTCCCGACACCGCCAATGTTGACAGTGTATGGATTCGCTTTGTTACCCTGGAAGCCGGGGGGGAAGCTCTCTCAGAGTTTGCCGCTATCGGATACCAGGTGCTGGGGCTGTGGCAAACCGACACGGATTATCTCTGGCAACACTACCCGGCCAGGGTGAATTTGAATAATCCCATGGGCTACCTGCGCGTTACTACCGGCAAAGAAGACACCCTCTATTTCAACTTTACCGAATTCGGGAAAGAGGTTGTCAAGACCTGGATCGACAGCACCCGGGTGAACCGGGGGATGGTGTTCGACTTCAACTATGCTACTTTTATCAAAGAATTTAAAGCTCGCGATAATGTTACCCAAACCGGGGTGCATTTATTCATCCGTTACACCGCCGGCTCCGATACGGTAATGATAACCGATTCATTGCTGGCCATTACCGATGCCTTTTTGTTCGAAGGCGATTTCCAAGAGGTTCCGGACCGCAACCAGGTATCGAGTTTATATCCCTGGGTCACCCTGCTGGATTTCGACCTGGACAGCTTGAAACGGAAATATCCCGACGGGCTGGTGGTTACCTCCGCCAATCTGCAGCTTCCGGTTGATTGGGCGAATACCCTTAGCCACGGCGGCACCGGCCCCGACTTGCAGATTTTGCCGCTCCTCGACGGCCTGGGCGAGAAGGACAGCCTTGAAGTCGATAGCAGCTTTATCGGCATCACCACCCGGCTCATCGATATCAATCGCTATACCGCGGACTCCTCTTTTGTGGAAGTTACCGAGGGCAACGATCGCAAGGAGCTGGCCTCCACCTATATTCAACGAGAACTGAATTTCCCGGGCAGCTACGAAGGCTTCTTTGTCGAGCACAAGTTCCAGGCTTCCTACCTGGCCCGTTTTTCCTTTTTCAAGCACAACTTTGTCGATCCCAACCACCGGCCCCGCTTGATCCTTTACTCCCTGCGGTTTCCGGATGAACGCTTATAACAAGGGATTTTCAATGAGAGCGCCGCTCCGATATGTGATTATCTGTTTATTTCTTGCGTTTTTCTCGGCCCGGGCGGGATCTTACTTCGCATCCCAGTACAACGGGATGGGAATTCGCCAGTATTCCACCACCGTGCGCGGGGTGGGCATGGGCATGACCGGCATTGCCGCGCTGGATTCCCTCTCCCTGGCCAATTACGGCATTTCCCAGTGGCGCTATATTCAGGCAACCCGGATTTCCGTGGGGGTATTTTACCAGCGCATCAACCTTACCCCCGAAGATGGGCAGCTCACCAGCACGGTCGCCGGCCTTTCGGGGATCAACATCGCCATTCCCCTCTCCCAAAGAAGGTGGGTAATGGGAATAAACCTGCAACCCTATTCCCGCATCGACTTCAAAGCCACCGAAACGATTACCAGCAACGGGCAAACCTTTACGCAAAACTCGCTCTCCACCGGCAATATTGCCAAAGCGCAACTGAACCTGGCCTGGTCGCCCTCCGCGGCCTTCGGCTTTTCGGTTAACGGCAATTTTTATTTCGGCAGCATCGAAGATCAATACGAATTCGACTTCCCGGACAACAATTTCAACGACGTCTCCCATGCGCTGAAATATACCATTTCGGGACCGGGAATCGGTTTCAGTGCGGATTACCGCCCCCTGGGCTGGCTGACCCTGGCCGGCTTTGTGGATTTGCGCTCATTTCCCCTGAAAGTAAAAACCACTTACGATTCCCCAATTGCCCTGGCTGATACCGCTCAGAAACGCAACCTGGAGACTTTACCGCTGCAATTCGGGCTGGGCAGCGCGCTGCGGCTGGGTTCGCGCTGGAACCTGGCACTGGATTATGCTTACCAAAAATGGTCCGAAACCTTGAAAGATCCGGCCCCCAACTATGAAGACTGGTTTCATTTCGGAATCGGGTTCGAAAGGGAGCTGCTGCTGAAGTACAATGCCGGTTTCTTCGACCGGATGGATTACCGGGCCGGTTTTTCTGCCACGCGGCTGGGCTACAAATTCAACCAGGAATCCGCCATGGAGTACGGCATCCACCTGGGCCTGGGAATTCCTTTTGGCGATTACCGCAACCGGCTGGATTTTGCAATAAGCGGGGGATTGCGGGGCAGCGAAAGCAAAAACCTGGCGGAGGAAAAATTCGTCAATTTTCGAGTAGAAGTAAATATCGGTGAACGTTGGTTTCAAAGTGGCCGATAATAGAAAAGGCGAAAGGTATAAGGAAAAAGGGATAAGGAAAAAGGAAAAAGTAGGTTACAGCGTTTTCCACTTTTTACTTTTCACTTTTCACTTTTCACTTTTTACTTTTTCCTTCAGGGGAGGAATAAAACTGCTTGTCTAAAAACTTCGTTTTTTTTAAACTATATACCCAAAGGGATTTGTAATTGCCGCAAAAAAAAGTTAGGGACTCTGTAAGTAAAAGGAGAACACTGTGAACAAGAAATTCTGGCTTTTCAGCCTTCACCGGATGTGGGGAGTTGGGCTTGCCCTTTTACTAACCTTAAGCGCCGCGCCTCTATTTGCGCAGGATGACATGGAAGAAGGAGCTGTCGCCGAAGCCCAGAACTGCAAACCGGCGGACCTCTCCACTCCTTACGACGCCTCCCAATCGGACACTATCTCCCAGAAGCAGATCAATATCTGGTACAGCTTTGGGTCCGAAGAATTCAAGCACGAGCAGTACAAACGCGCGGTACCATACTTCTGGAAAGTAGTCATCAACGATAAAGATGGCACCTTTAAAGTGGTTTATTCCAAAATCGCTACCTGCTATTTCGAGCTCGCGAAAGGGGAAGAGAACCAAACCGCTTACCTGGATAGCACCCTGATCGCGGTTTACCGGGGGCTGGAAAAATATCCCGACTATGTTACCCTGCACTACCGCGCCGGCAGCATCTTCAGCACCATGGGAAAGACCCAGTGCGCAATTCCCCATTACGAAGCCCTGGTGGCGGCAAACCCCCAGGAAGTTAGTTACCTGAAGGCGCTGGCGGGGCTGTTATTCCAGATTCAGGATGAACGGTGCATCCAGTACCAGAAAAAGGTGGTGGAATTGCAGCCGGATGACGCAGAAGCGAATAACCTGTTGATCCAGATGTATCAATCTTTTGGCTTCGACCCGATTGACCCGATCAGGGATGCCTTCCTGAACGATACCACCAATGTGGCCAACGCCATGCGCTACGGAAACGAAGCTTTCATTATCGGCCAGTATAAAGAGGCGCTGCGGGCGGCCAATGCAGCCATCAAAAAGGAACCCAACAACGTTGCTGCCCTGGAATTGAAAGCAAAGAGCTATGAAGCGTTGGACAATACCAGCGAAGCCATCAGCACCTATCGCGAAGTTCTCAAGATCGATCCGAAAAACACCGCGGTATTGTGCAACATTGCCCGGAATTACCTGCGGTTGAACAACTTTGCCCAGGCGCAGGCGCAGGTAGGACAGGCAAAACGGGTCGATCCCAATAACGGCGAACCGTACATGGTCATGGCCGAGATATACATCGCGGCGGCGGAATACTGCTCCAATAAGCGCGGGGAGAATAAGTATAACCTGGATGATAAACTGGTCTTCGAAAAAGCGGTGGAAGAATTGAAAAAAGCGGAACGCGATCCCAATTACAGGGCCGCTGCAAACACCCGCCGCAATGGGCTTAAAGATTTCGTGCGTACCAAAGAGGATATTTTCATGAATCCCAGAACCAGCATCAAAGATGAATGCTATAGCTGGATCCAATAATTTGCACGTTTTCGCCCGGGGTGCCGGGCTTCTCTAATCGGAGTGCAATGCTTTAGCGTTGCACTGGTGAGAGCACCGCTCCCGACCGATGCAAAACTGAAGCTTTGCACTTCCGGGGAATACCCAAAGGGGCCATCATGTTAGAATATATCAAACAAAGCGACCCGGAAATTTTCAACGCCATTAATGGGGAGATCGAGCGGGAGAATACCACCCTGGAACTGATCGCTTCGGAGAATTTTGTCAGCAAAGCAGTGCTCCAGGCGGCCGGCTGCGTGATGACCAACAAGTACGCGGAAGGCTATCCCGCCAAACGCTATTACGGCGGCTGCGAATGGGTGGACGTGGCGGAAAACCTTGCCCGCGACCGCGCCAAAGCGCTTTTCCAGGCGGAATATGCCAACGTTCAACCCCACTCCGGCGCGCAAGCGAATATGGCGGTCTATTTTACGTTTTGCCAGCCCGGCGACACCGTGTTAGGTATGAATCTGGCCCACGGCGGGCATCTCACCCACGGCAGCCCGGTCAATTTTTCCGGCAAAATCTATAACATCGTCGCCTACGGGGTGAAGCGGGAAAGCGGGTACATCGACATGGACGACGTGGCGCAGAAAGCCCGGGAACATAAGCCGCGCCTGATCATCGTGGGCGCCAGCGCCTACAGCCGCTTTTACGAGTTCGACAAATTCCGCGAGATTGCCGGCGAGACCGGCGCGATCCTCTGGGCCGACGTCGCCCACCCGGCCGGCCTGATCGCCGCGGGGCTGCATCCCTCCCCCATCCCCTATTGCGACGTGGTCACCACCACCACCCACAAGACCCTGCGCGGCCCGCGCGGGGGCATGGTGCTGATGGGCAAAGACAAAGAGAACGACATGGGGCAGGTGGCCCCCAAATCCGGGCGCACCAAAATGCTCTCCGAACTGTTGGACAGCACGGTAATGCCCGGGGTGCAGGGCGGCCCGCTGATGCACGTCATCGCCGCCAAAGCGGTGGCGTTCAAAGAAGCGCTGCAACCGGAATTCAAACAGTACGCCGCGCAGATCATCCGCAACGCCAAAGCCCTGGCCGGGGAATTGGTGGAATTGGGCTATGAGCTCATCTCCGGCGGCACCGATAATCACGTCATGTTAGTAGATTTGACCAAAACCGGGCTTTCCGGCAAGGACGCGGAAGACGCGCTGCACGCAGCCGGCATCACCGTCAACAAAAATATGGTTCCGTTTGACCAGCGCAGCCCCTTAGTGACCAGCGGAATTCGCCTGGGAACCCCGGCGCTGACCACCCGCGGCTTCAAAGAGTACGAAATGAAGCAGGTCGCCCGGCTCATCGACCGGGTGCTGAAGAACAAAGACGATGAGAGCGTGAAAAAACAGGTGCGGGGAGAGATCAAAGAGATGTGCGCGGATTTTCCGCTGTATGATTTTGGGAAGGAGATATAGGAACGCGGTTAACGCCGTTATAACGGATTGTAGCGGATTCAACAATCCCTATCATCTGTATTCCCGTTTGGCAATGAAAAAGCCCGGATCGCACTGGCGGCGATCCGGGCTTTTTCATTCAGATGAACAAATTGTTGCTTAGAAATCGGTAAAGATAGCCCTGGCTTGCAAGGCCGCTTCCGGGGAAATTCTGGTGATGTTTTTGCCCAGGTATTGCCCCTTATACGCGGCGGTGTTGGCCTTGGGAATCGCCAGGCCCAACACCTGGTTGATTTTATCAATGAACAGGTTGGCGATGATGGCGTTCCCGCCGTTGTTGGGGTGCACCCCGTCTAAGCTGAAAGCGGTATTGGCCGGGTCGAAGAAAACGAATTTGCCGGAATATCCATCCAGGCCCGATAGGTTCAACTGGTTCAGGGCCGCGTTCATATCAACCACGGGTATTTTCGCGCCGGCGATTCCGGCAATCACCTGGTTGAATGCCGTAACCGCCGCCAGCAAACCGGCTTCTTCATCCGCGGTAATGGTCAGGCTGCCGGGAATGGGAACGCCGCTGGGGGTTAAACCGGCGGCAATCATTCCCTGCACCGCCTGCTGCGCCAGGCCCGCGGCAACCGGGGCAGGATAACCGGCGCCAATCAGTAGATCGGCAATGGCGGTAGAATCCGGAACGCCTAAGCCGGTGGCTTGATACTGGCTCAGGAATGGCAGCAGAATATGCTTCACCGGGCTGGCCTGGCCGCCCATAATGCCTTCCGCGGTCAGCAAGGGCAAGTACAACTGCCCGGCGGCGCTGGTATCAAAATCTACCGGCTGGAAAGTAGGTCCGAACACCACCGGCAGCTTTACCAATCCCACGCCCGGAACCGGCACGTCGCGGTAGATCAGGTTATCCAGCAGATTCACGTAAGGAATGTCGGTCACGTTGGGGATATTGGCCAGGACGATCCCCACGTTGCCGTCGCGGATTTTAGCGATTTCCTGGATCAGCCGGATATAATCGGCCTGGAAATCGGCAATCGGGGTAATGAGGTTCAGGTCTCCCCCGGCCAGGGCCGCGCCCAATACGTCGTCACTGCCGACCCACAGCGCCACCAGGGTGGGCGCCAGAAGCTGCGCTTGCTGCACCTGGGTGGTATTGCCGAAGTTGGGATTTCGCAGCACCAGGTTGAAAAAGGGATTCACGCTGCTGGCGGTGGTGGC
>WYBG01000605.1 GCA_011526015.1 Deltaproteobacteria bacterium
CGGAAATTCACGTTGTTGATGGTAGAGGTGGTGGTAGAGCCGGTCTGGTAGGCGAAGAAGCTGATCTTGTCGATAATCCAGCCCCCCGCGGGAACCGTGAAATCATCCGCCACCCGGAAGCCGGAAGCAACCGCATGCCCGAAGCCGTAAACATTCAACCCGATGGCGCTTTGCAGCACCGAGGCGTCCGCCCCGCCAAACCCGCCGCCGGGCAGGTTCACTAACGGGCCGTTGTCATAGAGAACCGACAACTCGCTGGCGCGCGGATGGCGGTAGTTGGGATCCAGCTTCGCGGCCGGGCTGCCGGTCGCTTCGGCAAGGTCGTAGGCCGCAGCGGGGTTGGGGTTGGAAACCGCCCGGGGGGTGTTTTCCGACACGGTTCTGGTTTTGACCGTCACTTTGGTGGATGCCGCGGTTAGAGGAACGATTGCCACCGTGAAATCCAGGGGCTGGTCGCCGGTGTTGGAGATGGTGATGGTCTCATCCTGGGTAGCGCCTTGCGGGAGGGTGACGTCCAGCGTCAGCGGCGAAACAGACATGACCGCGCCTTGCTGTACCGTCAGGGAGACGCTCACGGTGACATTGCCGGCGTTGCTGGTGATTTGCAGGGAGGCGGAGTAGTTGCCGGGCGCCACGTTGGCCGTGAAAATGACATCCACGTTGCTGGTTGAACCGCCGGTGGTAACGCCGTTCGTGGGGTTCACTTCTAACCAGCCCACCGCGGGAACTTCGCTGATGCTCCAGGTCAGGTCCCCGGCCAAAATACCGCCGGAATTGGTGATGGACAGGGTTTGAGTGGAGGAATTTCCCGCCACCAGGGTTTCAGAAAGGGAGAGAGGATCGACCGTAATTTCCGGCGGGGTGGTAGTGCTACGGAAGAAGTACAGATACGCCGCCATCAGGTCTTCTTTGGTGTTGGCGAGGGTTTCCACCCCGTTGGGAGTGATCTTATAGAGCGGGTTTTCCGGGGAGCGTATTACTTTGCGTTCCGGGTAGTAAGCCGCTTTTTTGGTAAAGGGCGCCGGGGCAGTTCTTTCCGTACGCGGGGGTTTCACGGCGTTGCCGGCCAGCTCTTGCGGGAAATAATTTTCCAGCGTGCGCCGCACCGGGTTCAGGGGTTCGGGGCTGTCCACCAATCCGCCGAAAGAGGGCACCACCCCGATGGTTCTGCCGCTGCCCGGGGCGAATCCGGCGTAGAACACTCCGCTAATGTCGGCATTGGCGTTGTTTTGCCAGACCGGGATGGAGGTTGCCGGCGCCAGCTCGTCCATCCAGTTGTTTTCGCCGGTGTACGAGAAGGCAAAGGCGGAAAGATCGTTCAAACCGATGATCCCGAACAGGTCGCCGCTGCCGTCGTTGCCGGGATTCAGGCCGAACCAGGGTTGAATGTTATATCCGCCCACTAACGGATCGTAGTTAAAGCAGTCGCCGCCTTCTAAGTAAATGTGCCCGCCGGCAGTCAGGTAGGCTTCCAGGGCCGCGCCTTCCGGGTCGGTGGCGAGAATGGTGTGGTTGTTCGCGAAAATTCCCAGCACCACGAAGATCGCTTCATACACGGTCAGGTCGCTGCCGAATTCGAACAGGTTGTTGGTTAGATAGCAGCTTTCGCCGTTGGCTGCCAGGGCTTCAAAAATGCTGTCGCCGCTGGCCGCGCTGGCGCCAAGCGCCCCGGGGCCTACCCAGATCAGGATGTTCGGCAGGCCGCCCACGAACACTTGAGCCGGGAGGCTGGGATCGCTCTCGTTGGGCGGAACTTCATTATCCACCGCGGTAACGGTGTAGGTGTAGATGAATCCCGGGGGAGGGGTATCGATATAGGTTTGCACCCCGGGGTTCACTTCGCCCACCTGGGCGCCGTTACGATAGATGCGAATCTTGGCCAGGTCATCCAGGGGAGTGCCGTCCTCCTGGGTGGTGGGATCGGTCCAGGTGAGGGTGGCATTCGTAGTCGTGCCCGTACCGGCCAGGTTGGTCGGGGCGGAAGGCACCGGGGAACCGCCGGCGTACCAGCTGGCGTTAGCGGGGGCGCTGACAGCGCCTAAGCCGTCGTCCGCCCAGATCTGGTAGCTATAGAGAGTGCCGTTGTTCAGGCCGGTATCGGTATAGTTTTGGGTGGCCAGGGGAACCGAGGCAATCTGGCTGCCATCCCGGGATATCTTGATGGTGGTGCCGGCCGGCAGTGGATTACCATTGATGTAAGTGCTGGGGCTGGTCCAGTTCAGAGCCATCGTAGTAGGAGTGGTATAATCGCTGTAAGCCGTGAAGTTGGTCGGGGGCATGGGATCCGTCGGGGCCCCGGCGTCGGCCAACTCATAGACGAAATACATATCCGGGGTTCCTTGCAGCACCCCGCCGAGGGAGGCTTTACCCGCAACCACGCCTTCGCTGGTCCACAAACCGCCGGCAATGGCCGAAGCATTGGGCAGGAAATCCGACAATACATCATAGGTCACTCCCGTGGGGGTGCCGGTATTCAGATTGATCTGGTGAACATACTGCGGCGTCCCCGCGCCGGCGCCCTGGTCAAACATCCACAGGTAGGGGCCGCCGGAGGTCCATTTGTCATAGGCTGCGCCATACTGGCTGAGCAAGCCGCTGGTGACGGTTCCCAGGGTTACCCCGGTACGGCTGACCAGGGTCGGGGGGGTATTCCAGGTTCCCACCCAGAACGCGTCCGCGGCTTCGTCATAAGCAATGAAGCGCACCGCCACCGGGGAGGGAATGGTGCCGATCAGGGTCTTGGTGGTGAAATCCATCTGGTAAATGGTGGTAGCCGCCGCCCCGCCGTACATGAACGCGCCGTCGTAGGCCAGGTCGCGCAGGCCGGTTACCCCGGGGATGGAGAACTGCTCCACCAGGACGCCGGTCATATCGACCTTGTGCAGCAGGTTGGAAGCCCAGCGGGTGCTGTAGTAATAGGCGCCGTCGAACTCTGCGCCGGCATTGCCCGCCGCCCCGGTGACAACGGTCAGGTCGTAGCTAAATTGAAGATCGAAGGGGGCGTCGGAGACATGGTAAACAGTAGAAGATTTGTTAGGGGACTGCTCGACAGTAACCTTACCCTGCGCAAACAGAAAGACGCTTGTGCAGAGCAATACTGCAACTAACATGAAAACGCTTCTCATGATTCCTCCAGAGTTTGAAGGTGGTACTTTGAAATAGGAATAAATTTAACTTTTCCCACATTTGCCGCGTGGGAGGCGAATGTTTCCCCCACAATCCTTGATTTTTTGTCCTGTACTTGAGATGAACGGAATAAAACCGGAGTGGCGAATGCCACTATGGATTCGCCACTCCGGGGGAAAAGAAAAGTTACTTCAGTAACAACAGCTTGCGGTCGGCTACGAACTTGCCGGCTTTCATGCGCAGGAAGTACATCCCCGAGGGAACCGCCTGGTTCTGCTCGTTTACGCCTTCCCAGCGCACCGTGTAAACGCCGGCTTGCTGTTTGCCGTTCACTAAGGTCTGCACCTTCTGGCCCAGCAGGTTATACACCAGGATCTGCACGTCTACCGCTTCC
>WYBG01000606.1 GCA_011526015.1 Deltaproteobacteria bacterium
GAAGGAGCCCTTTGGGGGCAGAGTTTGCAGAGTTGGGCATTGGGTGTAGGTCTAAAGTAGATAAACACAGAAATTGGAGGACAAAGCTATGAAAAAGTACCCCTTGTTTTTTTTCTACCCTTTTTTAGCCATTCTAATATGCTACCTGAATGGCTGCACCTTGATCGGCCTCGGGATCGGCGCGGCCGCGGATGCTTCCAAACCGGACTACCGGGACATTCCCGGCTGGAAGGTGCAGAGCATTAAAAAAGGTACCCCGGTAAACGTGGTTTTATTGGATCAGGAGGTGGTCAGCGGAAAATTCTCCGGCGTCCGGGCAATGCCGGCTCAACCGGGAGACAGCTCTTCTGCAAAACCCGCCCTCGAAATCGAGGTTGAAAACCAAAGCCGGCTCATCCCGGTAAAGGACGTTCACCACGTGGAAGCCCCGGCGAACAAAAACAGCGGGAAACTGGCCGGGTTGCTGGTGGGCGCGATGATCGATGCGACGGTTATTATCGTTGCCGCCAGCAGTTTGGGCAATGAGGAGAGTAGCAGCACGAGTACCAGCAATACCTCCTTTTCCTGCCCCTTCGTTTATAGTTTCGACGGCGCTCGATACCGGCTGGATTCCGAACCCTTCGGAGGCTCCATCTTTAAAGCCGCACAGCGCCCCGACTGGGACAATCTGGACTATTTGCAGGAAGTTAACGGCGCCTACCGGCTGAAAATCACCAATGAGCTGCAAGAAAACCAGTACGTGGACGAAGTCAAACTGCTGGTGGTGGAGCATCCGAAAAATACCCGGGTGATTCCTTCGTTTTCCGGGAATTTGCATACCCTGACAGCGCCGGAGCCCCCTGCCGGGGCGCGGGATTTCCGCGGGGCCGACATTTTGAGCCTGGTAAACCGGGGCGATGGCGAATTCTGGATCAGCAACCCGTTTGGGCGCGACGCCAACGCCATTCAGGAGGTTCGCGACGGCGTCATTTTAGAATTCCCCCGCCCGGCAAGCGCCAAAACCGCCAAACTGGCGCTGCGGGTTCAAAATACCCTCTGGGCGTCCTACCTGCAGGGCCAGATGCTCAAACTGCATGGCCGCGACCTGGATAAGTGGTACGCGCAAATGAATCAATCCCCGGAAGCACGCAAAGCTCTCACCCGGGTCATGATCCGGGAAGGGATGCTGCTGGTGAAGGTGTGGAACGGCAAGGATTGGCAAACGGCGGATTTTGTGTGGGAAGTGGGTCCCAATCTGCCCAAAGAACAAGTCGTACCGCTAAATGTTGAAAATATTCCCGGCGAGAAATTAATCCTTCGGCTGGAATCCACCGCGGGATTCTGGATGATCGATTACACTGCAATTGATTACACCCCGGACGCGGCGGTTACAGTTCAGGAACTCTCCCCGCTGCGCTCGCCGGATCAGCGCCAGGCGGAGGTGCTGCCCCTGCTGCAAACCGCTGACGAACAATATTACGTGATGGAAACCGGCGACCGGGCGGAGATCGTCTTCGAGGCCCCGCCCCAAAATCCGCAACTGCGCCGTTCCTGCATCCTGAAAGCGAGCGGCTATTACACCATCCACGTTTCTTCCGACAGCGAGCCGCAAACCGCCATGATTCAGACATTCTTCAACGAACCCGGCAGATACGGCCAGTTTACCCTAACGCTGCTGGATCAATACACCGGAAATCTGCTGGCGCAAACCGGAGGGGAAAGAAAATGAAACCGAGAGCGGCGATTACCGGCATGGGGGTCATCTCCCCTGCCGGTATCGGCATAGCGCCGCTGCTGTCGGTGCTGCGGAGCGGGCGTTCCTGCGTTCACCCGATCCGCTCTTTCGACGCCGGCGATCTCCCCTGCCGGTTCGGCGCGGAAGCGCGGGATTTCGACCCGCTGCTTTTCCTGGAGGCGAAGCAGGCCGGGCGGCTGAATCGCGCGGCGCAACTATTCGCAGCGGCGGCGATTTTAGCGGTAGAGGACAGCGCGATGCTGAACAGTTCCTTCGACCGCTGCCGGGTGGGCGTTTTCGAGGGAACTTCCCTGGGCGGGGTTCAGGAAATTCTTCGGGAACATGAAAATTTCCTCAAAAACGGGCTGCGCGCGGTGCGGCCGTTCATTTTATGCACTGCCATGACCGGGGCTGCCGGGAGTGTTGTGGCCATGCGTTACCGGTTCCATGGCCCCGTGGCGGCATTTTCCTGCGGAAGCGTCTCCTCAACTTATGCCATATCCGGCGCTTTCCAGCACCTGCAATTGGATGAGCTTGACCTGGCCCTGGCCGGCGGCAGCGAAGCGCCCTTGTGCAAAGCAGTGCTGGCGTTATTCAGCCGCGCCGGGTTGCTGTCCTCGAACCATGTCTCGCCGGAGAACGCGTGCCGCCCCTTCGATCTGCAGCGGGACGGAACGGTTTTGGGTGAAGGAGCAGCGGTACTGGTTCTAGAAAAATGGGAACACGCCCAAAAACGCGGGGCCAGAATTTATGGAGAATTATGCTCGGCGGCGCTTACCAACGACGGCGGCAGCCTGTTTGCCCCGGCGCCGGACGCGGAACAGCAATCCCGCTGCATAGCAAAAGCCCTGGAAAAGGCCGGCCTCACCGCGGGGGAATTGGATTACATCTCCGCGCACGGAACCGGCACTCCCCTCAATGACGAAACCGAAACCCTGGCGATCAAAAAAGCCTGTGGGGAACGGGCCTATCATATTCCGGTGAGCAGCAGCAAACCGGGGCTGGGGCATACCCTGGGGGCCTGCACCGCCCTGGAAATAGTGAAAACCCTGCTGGCCGTGCAGCATCACTTTCTTCCGCCCACCCTCAACCTGGCCACCGCAGATCCGAAGTGCGATCTGGATTACGTACCCAACTGCTCGCGAGCTGCGAATATTCATACTGCGCTGGTAAATAATTCCAGTTTCGGGGGGAGAAACAGCTCGCTTGTTTTGAAAGAGAGTGTGGAGTAAAGCCGTTGACAAAACAAAGTGCTTGAATCCTCTTCCCGGGCGTGAGTATCTTCCCTTAAAAATGAACGCTCATATTGAGAAATGTGGGAAAAGCATGGATTCCCACTTTCGTGGGAATGACAGGGAATCAATCTGCTGCTGTGTCATTCCCGCGAAAGCGCATAGGCGTAAACCTAAGCGAGCGAAGCCGTGAATCGGGGTTAAAACCCCTTCATTTTGGGCAAATTTAGCTTAACCCCGCGATAAATGTCGGGGCTATTCAAATGAA
>WYBG01000607.1 GCA_011526015.1 Deltaproteobacteria bacterium
CGCCGCCAGCGTTCGTCCTGAGCCAGGATCAAACTCTCCGTTGTCCAGTCTCTTCACTTACGCTCTTCTTCTTCGCTTCTCTCTCTATCCCCCTTACTCACTAGAACTTCTAGTTCGTAAAAGGATGCTATTATCAAAGACCAAAACCACTCTAAAAATGACGTTATTAAGCTAATATTTCGACGCTATCCTTGTCAATCTTTTTTTATTTAAAAGCCAGAAATATCGTCTTAAAGCGGCGCTAATATATGCCTCGACAAAACTATTTCCAAACAAAAAAAGAGAATTTTATTTTGCTTCTATATCTATATTTAACATGTGCTTAAAACTTTTTGACCAGGAAACGGTTTTTAAACTGCCATCCGGCAATGCCAGGCCCGCCGCGGCAGATGAAGGAGACAGTGCGCCGCGGGCAAGCGGCCCGGAAACAATGCTCCGGTAGGTATCCGGTTTTCCCCAGTCCACTACGATTAAATTTCCGTAATCGACGTGGTTTTCCAACCCTTTCCCGGGGTAAGTCCGGAATCTTTTTCCATACTGACTGTCAACCATGAATCGAGAGAGAGGACTTTGATCCCACAAAAAACTCTCAAAGCCGGCGGAAGATGATTTTCCTGACAAAGCCTCCCAGAGGTTTTGCCAATTCCAGCCATAAATTTCTTCTCCTAATTCCTGGTTAAAAAACACCATCGCTTCGCCAAACCCTGCAAAAACAAGGTTCTCACGCGTTTCCACTATGCCCGGGGTCGTCTTATCGTCGAACCAGGGGTTATTTTTTTCGAGAATGGTGCGAAGAAAGACTGTGGGATATAATTCCGGCAATTCCATGAACTGATCGAAAAGTTCTTCTCCCATTTGATCCCGGAAAATATTCTTTAGAACAAACCACTGCCAAATGCGGAAGAAACAGGCTGGTACACTGGCGGCCCCTTCTTTTCCGTTCCACTGGGACAACACCCATAGGATGTCATTTTGCTGATGGCCGGGAGTCCATTCCCGCTGCGCCATAATGTTTAGCCATTCCGGTAAAATCCGAAGGTATTCTATACTTCGATCATTAAAGAGTAAAGAATCGATTAGCGCGGTATTTCGAGGGAATTGGTTAGCAGCCGCACCCTCCCGGATTTGCGCCATCCGAAAGGAGCCGGCGCCGGCAGCGGTATTTGATAAAGGATTGGGCGCAGGGTTTTCTACATCGGAACAGACAATAACCTGGCCGGCGCTGCCCAGGCCAGGATTCTTTTCAAAGAAAATAGCGTCTTGCCCGCCCGGTTTGGGAGGGTTGCTCTCCCGACCCGCCGGGCGGCTGTCTTGCGGTTTTTGGGTAAGCATTCCGGCGTATTGCCAGCCGGCATGGCCGCGAGAATCCGCAAAAAGAAAATACTGGGCGGGAACCATAAAAGTGGATAGCGCCTCGCGAAAATCGTTCCAGGTTTGCGCCCGGGCCAATCGAAAGAGCGTGAACACCTCATCTCCGGGGTACCAACCGCTCCAGTCGAGGGAAAGGGCGGACGCGGATTGAATATCTTCCAGGGAAGGCTTTAACACCGGCCGGCGCTGAATATCATAGATTAAAAAAGTAACCTCTCTCTCTTGATTTTTGATCCCGATACTTTGTTTGATAAAATTCAGCGGCAGTTTTGTATTTCCCCGGAAATAGGTTTTGGATGTGGGATCGATCTTTTCCAGGTAATAATCCGTCTCATCCGACAATGCCGGGGCCGATCCCCAGGCAATGTGGCGGTTCCTGCCGGCAAAGATTCCCGGGATGCCGGGCAGGGAAAATCCCCCCGCTTCCCATTCCGGGCATGAAATATGAATCTCGATCCATTCCAGGGGCATTCGCCGCCCGAAAGGTTGTTCTGTGACCAGGAGCGCCTTTGCAGGGGCCGCCAAAGTGCTGTCCAGCGCCCAGGCGCAGGAATGCCGGGCCCCCGGCGCTATTCCCAGCCACCTCTTGAACCGCGTCGCTATTTCCCGGGTTTTTTTCAGCTGCTGTATGGCAGCTTCGTATTCCCCTGCGGGGGGCAAATCAAGAGGGATTTCCGGCAAAAGGGTTTTGGATAGTTCCGCAGGCAACCGGCGGTAGAGCTGCCAGGAGAAAAAGTCTTTTCCCCAGCTTTCCGTCATCAACCAGGAGATGCAGCGATACACCGCCAGCATATCTCGCGGCTGCCAGGGCTGCGGCTGAATTCCGCGCATTTGATACGGCAGGGGGGGGTTATCTTTCGATTCCGCAATGAAGTGGTTGACGCCGCGGCTATACCAGGTTAACCACTCTTTCGACTCCGGGGATATATTTTGATACAAGTATGCCGAGAGACTATCGAACTGCAGGTTGCGAAAGAGCATATCGAATTCGAAGGTCTCTTCTCCAAACACCTCCGACAACCTTCCCCGGGCCGCCCGCCGTATCAAATCCATCTCCCACAACCGTCGAGACGCAACGTAATATCCCATTGCAGTTATGAGATCCGGCTCATTTTGGGCAACAATGTGCGCCACTCCCCCGGAATCGACCTGGAGGCTCACCGAGGCGGCCAGGCCGGGGATGCGCACCTTTTGGCGCGGTTCCGGTTTGATTTGCCGATATTGAAAGTAAAATAATTGCCCGCCAATCAGCAGAACCACCAGAAGGAAGAAAAAAATTTGCAGAATAATTCGCCCGATATGCATGGCAGTCCTCGCCCAATCCTGAATCAGGCTTTGAATTGATTAAATATGAAACTCCGGCACCCAAAGTATATTGAAGGATGCCGGAGTATATTATCGTTCGAAAGATACTCGGAATTTAAGGGAAGATATTTATTAGAAGCGGTATGAAAAGGTAAGTAAAAATTTACGGTATAAAATATCTTCCGCACTCACTTCCGGGGCCAAATCATCGCTGCTTTCCCGTTGCCATTTTCCTAAGATCGCCGCGAAATCCACTCTCAGATAACGATCCAACAAGATACCGGCGCCCAGGGTATAAAGCTCTTTATCGGTTTCCGGCTCCGCGTCTTTCAGGGGATTAGGGATTCTCATATAGCCGGCTCGTACTTTCGTATCGAACAACGGCAAAGAAAATTCCCCCCCCACGTGCCACCGCAACGTCTCGCCGTAGGTAGATCGGATTTCGGAATTCTCATCTTTGAAGGCATCCGGGGATTTGAATTTCATCTGCGACCAGTCCCGGTAGCGAACACTTCCCGAGACCAAAATCGGCCCCAGGTCCACTGCCGCGCCGGTTCCTACCTCAAAGGGAATTTGCACATCGTATTCGAATTCGCCTTCTTCGGTATCGAATTCAAAGGAGTCCCCGTTATCAAAGGCCAGCGAGGAGCTTTGAAAATAGGTTTCGTTGATGTTGAATTTCATCGGGGTTACATATGTAACACCCACGCGAGCCAGCCGCCCCAGCCGGTACATCCCTGATAACACCGCGTTAAAGGAGGAGTAATCCGCTGTAATGGAGCGGGTTTCAACGTAGCGGTCGAAATCCGCGGGAAAATCCGTGAAATTGTTTTGAACGTCTTCCTGGCCGAATTCCAACCGGTATTCACTTTTACCAGCCCAGTAGTTGAGGGCCATGCCAAAGGAGATATTCGGGGATATGTCAATCGCCCCGGAAAGGTTGTATTGATTCATCCCCCCTTCATCGGTAATAGACTCGCCCCGTTGAACATCTTCCCCGAAAAAATCGTACAACTGCCCGGTGCTATCAACCGGGAGGGATAACCCGTTATCCGCGTCGGAAATTCCCCGGAATTGGTTGATATAATCAAAATCTTTAACCTTTTGATACCCGAGTGAAAACACCAGGCTGCCCTGCACGGTGGGAACCGGCAGCACCAGGCCGATAGCATTGAATTTGGTAGCATTGGCAGAGCTGCTGGTAAGCTCTGTCTGGTAGGTTACGTCATTCGTGAAGCGCAGGTGGGAGAATTCCAGGTAAAATTCGCTGCGTTTCATCAAAGCCAGGCCGGCCGGGTTCCAATATGCCGCGGAATAATCATCCGCCACACCCAGGTAAGCGCCGCCCATGCCCAGGGCGCGCGCCCCAAAGCCGGTTTCCATATCCAAAATCCGCGCCACGTCAACCGCAGACTGCGCCATAGCAAAACAAGAAAAGAATAGCGCCGCCGCTATCCAAAGAGTTCCCTGACGAGATTTCATAGTCCCTTTCCACATTGAAGTTTCGTAACACTCTCGAGTTTCTATCCTTCCGGAGCCCGGTTTGCGGAATCTTAGCGCCGCTTACCGCCGCCGGAGGAACCAGAGCTTTTGCTGCCGCCGCCATTGCCGCTCCTGGAAGAAGAAGAAGAACCGGAGCGGGTTCCCGATGATCCGGAAGAAGAGCCGGATGAGGGCGTGCGATAGGACGGCGAATCGCTGCGCCGGGGCTGCTTGGAGGAGCTTTTAGTACCCTTGCTGCCGGATTTGCCGGAACGGGAAGAGGAGGCCGCCTTCTTGCCCTCGGAGCGTTTTGGGGGAGCATCCCGGCTGACCGATTGCCGTCGCGCCGGGGTATCTTTTTGCACCTGCTCTTTCCCGGCGGAACGATCTACCGCCACGCCGGAGCGGCCGGTATTCTTATTCGCCGTAACGCTTCCCGCCCCGGAGCGGGTGGCCGTTTGTTGCACGCCCCAGCGGCTGTTTTCCGGGTCGGGGCTGCGTTTCAAGCCATTATTACGCGCCAGCATCCCGCCGCCGGAGACGTCGGAACGGCGGCCAAAGCTGCGCGGCGCGAAGTTTTTGGGATACACGTACCCGTAATAACCCCCGCAGCCATAATAGCAATACCCCCAGGGATCGCCGTAATAGGCATAGTAGGGATAAGGAGAGTACCAGTACGGATAATACCAGTAGGGATAGCCCCAATAGAAGCCGGTATAAAATCCCCAGCGCGGGCTGACCCACCAGGGATCCCAATAGTTGAACGCAAAATCGTAAGGATACCCATAGACGTAGTAGTGGTACACTTGATATTCCGTTTCCGGTTCGCCATACTCCGTTTCCGGCTCGTCGGCGTAGTAGGTGGTGTCTTCATCCTCGTAGTAATAGGTCTCTTCTTCGGCGGCCTGCCGGTCGCTGCTGCCGCGGGCCAGCTGGGTGTAACAGCCGCTCAGCAAAAACGTGAGAGCGGCGGCAGCCACCAGGGTAAAAAGCTTTCTGTTCATCGCCATACCTCCGGTTTATAAAGCACTTTCTTCAACGGCTTAAGGCCGAATCTGTTCCTGGGAAATATCAATCTTTAAAGGATCTCATCCTTTGCGCAAATTTCTTAAATAATCTTCTACATCTTCGAATAATTCATGATCTTTCCAAATCCCGAACAAGGGAGCGGAGCCGGGGGAATCTATTTCATCATCAACATGTTCCTGCAAGGGTACCAGTTTGGCGCGGGGTTTTCCGCGGTAGGTAATAATCACTTCTTCTCCCCGCAATACGGCCTCGAGAAGTTTTTGGGGATCAGCTTTTAAGTCTTTTGCGCTGGCGACCATAACTGTTCTCATCGTTAAATTGGCGCTTTCAATATAAACCTGCAAAAGCGGGAAATCAATTCTGGTTAGTTTTTCCCAAAAAAATTCGCCCCCCGCTTTCGCGGGGGGAGGAAAAATAATCAAATGATTCATCCCGATAAAAACTCCATCATCCCTGATGGAAAATCGGGATGAAATCATCAAAGATTTCAAATGAGCAAATGGCCGAGTGATTGTCCTCAACGAACGGCTCGCACATAGATGTTGTCGAGGAGAACGCTGTGGTAGCAACCACCGCCGTAGAAATAGACCACCCAGGCGCGCGAGGCGCTCTCTTTGTCTGCGGTCCAAATCCACTCCTGCTTCCTCTCGAATACCGGGTCAATATACAAACCGTTTTTCTTTTCCCGCTCCATCAAAGACATGGCCTCTTCTAAGGTGGGCAGGCGCCAGTCGCTGTAACCGGCAAATTCTTGCCGGTTTAATTCTTTGATATATTCCTGCGCGTCTGAGTAAACCATGTAATTCTCCGAACCGGATTGCTGCCACATCAGGCCGGTGGTTTTATCTACAATCACCTTACCGCTTTCCGCAGCTTCATATTTATGTTGGATTCCCTTGCCGGCGGGATTGGCCCAGGGTTTACTCCATTCATGTTCTTTGCAATAAAAACCATACTGTTTAAGCATCTTTGCGACCTGCTCTCCGGGGAGTTTTTCCAGGGGTTGAGAGCGTAACGGAATTGCCGGAGTAGGTAGTTTCGAGCGGGTTAAAATTTCAAGCGGGGTAGGTTGGGAACGCGATGGACTCGCGGGCGCGGTTTTCTGCTTCTCGGTTTCGGCCTGGAGGCGGTTCACATGCTCTTGCAGCAATTTATTCTGCTTCTCTCTCTCGGCTAAAAGCTGCTGCAATTCTTCCAGGCGTTTGCCGGCGGAGAGGTTTTGCGCCTGGAGTTTCCGGATTTCTTTTTGCAAAGCCTGGTGCTCCGGGCGGGGAACCGTGTTTTTTAAAAGGGTTTCTTTCTCCTTCAGCAGCGCGCGGTTTTGTTTTGAAAGCGCTTCTTTTTCTTTCTCCGCCTGGTTGGCGCGTTCCAGCAACTCTTGTTTAACTCGCTCCAATTCGCTTTTAGGAACCAGGGCGTCAAACGGTTTGAACTGCTGCACCGGGTTGGTGGGGCGATGGCGCCATCTTTCCAGGCTGTTCAGCGAAGAAACCAGCCCCCGGGCCAACTCTTCCAGCCCTTTCTCGGTCTGTTCATAGCGAATACACTTGTAGCTGTGCACGTCGAAGGGCACATCGTTTTTTTTCTGGATGATCATAATAGTTTTGTTATCGATGGCGTGGGCGACGCCCATTTCATAGAACACGTTGGGCCGCCAGTCGGTCAGGTCGGCAATGACCACCTCGCTTCGGAAAATATGCTCGATGATTTCCAGGGTGATGTTATACTGCCCTTCTAACTCATCCACCCGCACCGGAAGAAAACCGGCCTGGGTACAGGCCGGTTTAATTGCTTTTTCATATACTTCCCAGAGACCTTCGGCAAAGGGCATGATTACAAAGCAGAGTCTGGGTTTATTGTCCGGCATGATCATCGTTCCTCTTTATACTCCACCGCCAATTGCGGCAGCCGTTCCTTGGCGCGGTACAGTTCCCGCCCGGTTTCCCGCACGACCAGGTAGGGGATTCGCCGGCTCTCTAATTCCCGGGTTGCTTTTCCTAAGAAACGTTTCGGAAACCCGCAGCCGTAAAAAAATCCCCGCCATTTGCGATTTAATTTCAATCCCAAAATAACCGCCAGTTTTTTGGCGTCGGTGTTAAACGCCTCAAAATAGGAACCGATTTGAATCAGGCAAATATATTGGGGGTATTTCCATTTCAGCCAATATACCTGGTCTTTGAAAGAACTCATTTCCCGCAGCGGCTTATCGACCCGCGCCAATTTATGGGACGAAATCCGAAAATAGAAACTCAAAAACGGAAATTGCCGCCAGATTTTTTGCCGGCATTGCAACGTTTGGGCGTGCCGGAAATGCCCCAGGTAGGCGTTAACCGTCGCCAGGCAGCTATCCAGGATTTCCGGGTCGAAGCGGTAGGCAACGAGGTTTCCCCGGCGAGCCACTAATTCTCTTTCCGTTTTTCGGAGCTTTGCTTTCAAGTTGCCGATCACCCGCCGGCGCACCAACTTATAATCCTGGCGAACCACAAATCCCACGAAATCCACCCCGCCGGAAACCGGGGCAATGCGGGTAGCGCGTTCATTCACGGACAACGCCAGCTCGCTTCTCAAAAAATTTTCGATGGAGAGCCGCCATTGGCGCAGCTTTGCCGGCTCGCGGTCGATCAACACAAAATCGTCCACGTAGCGCATATAGAACCTGCACTTCAACTCATGCTTTACGAACTGGTCGAGGCGGTTGAGGTACACGTTGGCAAAGAACTGGCTGGTGAGGTTCCCGATGGGCAGGCCGCAGCCGGGGCGGGTATGAAACAGGGATTTATGGGGTGGCAACAGTTCCCGGAGGCAATCGCGATCCTGAAGCTCATAATTTTCGGTGGGGTCGTGGAAGACGATGAGGGCCAATAATTCTTGCAACTCTGTATCCGGGCATTTGGCGGCCAGCATGTCGAATAATATTTGCCGGTCGATGCTCATGAAGAAGTTGTGAATATCCATCTTCAAATACCAGGCGCGACGCCGCCCGTTGGCGGCGGCTTTGCGGAGATAGCCCTGCAGAACGCTGGCGGCGGCATGAGTACCTTTATTTACCCGGCAGGCAAAGGATTGATGGATGAAGATTTTTTCCCACAGCGGGGCGATTTGATTATAAACGAGGTGGTGAACAATGCGGTCGCGAAATGCGGCGGCGAAAATTTCCCGGCACTTGGGCTTTTGGGTATAGAAACAGATCGAAGCGCCCGGCCGGTAACGTCCCTCCCGCAGCTCGGCAACGAGATCGAGGAGCTTTTCCTCGTAATCCATCTCGAATTCCAGGGCGCTGCGGCTGCCGCGCTTGTTGCGCCGGCAATCCAGGTAGGCCTGGTACACCTGCGGGAAATCAAACCGCGAATGATGATTTTCCTCAACGAACGGCTCGCACATAGTTGTTGTTGTTGAGATCGTTGTGGTTGCAATTACCGTTGTTGAAATTGACCACCCAGGCGCGCGAGGCGCCCTGCCCCGGAACTTGCGGCCCCAAACCATTTCGGATTTCGGATTCGGGATTGAAAAATAAGCATTATCCCTTGAATCCGGTTTTCCGAGAGAAATTATGTTGAGGCCCGCGGCCAGTCCATCCCCGCAGGCGGGGTAGGACTGCCGGTACTGCCATGCCCCGTCAAAACGGGGCGCCCGGGGTGCACAATCATCGGTTGGCGCGCTCCCCTTGCCCGGGCAACCCGGGCGGGGATTCCGGCCTTTCGCGTTTTCGGGAGGTTTTCAGCCAACCTTCATTCTGCCTGCACAGGTTCACCACCTCGTTAATGCTGTACTGAAAACTGTTGAAATTGGGAAATGCTTTCAAATCTTTACACAACCGCACGGTTAATTTCAAATCTTCCAACCGCTCCCGAAGCTGCTCCAGCCAGGGAACCTTGTCGGCGGCGTTGTTGGCGCGGCGGATGAGCTGCAGCGCCTCCCGGGACTTCTCCCGCAATTCCGCTCCAATGGTGTATTTATGGTAGCGGCTGAAATTGCGCACAATGTTCTCGAAATAGAGCGCCAGTTCGTAGGCTTTTTTATAGATCGGCAAATGCTCGTATTGCGCCACGACATCCTCCGGTTTTCAAAAAATTTGCGCCCCCGCTTCGCGGGGGCAAAAGAAAAAAACACAAAAAACTTCAAATAACCAAAGGAAAAAATAATCAAATGATTCAAATATTCAAATGATCCATGATTGTCCTCAACGAACGGCTCGCACA
>WYBG01000608.1 GCA_011526015.1 Deltaproteobacteria bacterium
ACCCTTTCTCCTGGGTCATTCCCGAATGTTTCTATCGGGAATCTATAAGTTTTAGGCCTGTGGATGCCCGATAAAGACATTCGGGCATGACAAAGGGGTGCAAGAACTTAGTGTTTGTCGCAGTAGTGGATTACTGGATTTTTCAAAGCTCCAATAATCCATCATTTCAACAACCCATCAACCCATCAATCCATCACTCTACCACACGGACAATATTCTCGCAAATCCCAAACTCTTTTTCTGGAAAACAATATGAACGCGCCGGTTAAACTCGCTCTCTTTATGATTTGTTGGTTCCCCGCGCTCCTGCCCGGCCAGGGAGCGGTGATGCTGGTGGGGGGCGGGGGCGAAGACTACAATGACTGGTCGGATGCTCCCTACCGCTGGTTCGTGCAGCAGGCGGATTCCGGCAAAATCATCAATATCGACGTGGACGAGGCCAGCGCCTGGTACCCGGGGTATTTCCGCTGGCTTGGGGCGGCGCAGAGCAGCCACGCCTTGCAAATCGCCACGGTTAGCGCGGCAAATGATCCTGCCATCTACCAGGAATTAATCTCTGCGAAAGGTATTTTCATCGAAGGCGGCGACCAATGGGAGTACCTCTCCGCCTGGAAAGGCACCCTGGTGGAAGAGGCGATTGAGCAGGTCTTTTTCGGCGGTGGGGCGATTGGGGGTACCAGCGCCGGGATGGCCATCCTCGGCGAGGTAATCTTCGACGCCCGCTACGGCAGCGCCAATCCGGAGGTTATCGCTTATAATCCCTATCATTCCCGGGTGCAGTTCACCGATGATTTTTTGAACATCCTGCCCGGGGTTTTTACCGATTCACATTTCCATCCCCGGGGGCGGCTGGGGCGCCTGGTGCCCATGCTCGCCCGCAGCATTCAGGATTATGGGGACATCAATCTGATCGGCGTGGGGGTGGATGAAAATACCGCGCTTTGCATCGATGCGGCGAAAAACGCCGCGGCCCTGGGAGAAGGAACCGTTACCATTCTCTACCGCGGCGAGCAATCTCGCATCTCCCTTGCTCCCAACCAGGCTCCCACCTTTACGGGAATTCATTATCACCAGCTCAACCATGGGGCGGTCTTCAACCTGGAGAGCCGCACCCTGATCGACCCCGGGCTTTATCTCCAACCGGTAGGAAACCCGCCGCCGGCCGGGGTTTACGCCGACACCACCCTGAACGGCTCCCTGGAAAGCGCCGCCGCCATCGGAGAAATTGTCATCACCAACCTGACCGGCCACTACCTGAACGCCTGGCGGGGCTTGCTGGGACAGGCGCCGGGCATCATGGCGATACCACAATCGGTCATTATTCCCCGCCTGTGGAACGATCCGGATTTTTTCGAAAACCGCTGGATCGGGGGAATGTATGGGGTTGCCGGCTATCCCCACTTCTCCGCTATTTACCTGGATGATAACAGCAATTCCAGCGTCTCTGCCGAGGGGATCCTGGCCGCCGACAAGTTGGCCTATGTGCTGGATACCTACACTATCACCCACGCGGGATTCATCCAATTTCGCAATACCAATTATCCCGGCATCATCGACGCGCGGCTGCACTTTCTGGGGGATGGAGATTCCTACGACCTGAAGAATCATGGCCCGCTGGTTTCGCTTTTCCCAACAGAAGATTTGCCCCTACCAGCCACCCTGCAATTGTACGGCAACTATCCCAACCCTTTTAATCCGGCCACGTGCATTACCTACGAAATATCCCGTCCCGCCCGGGTTCGCCTGGAAATTCTCAACGCCCTGGGGCAGACAATTGTAATTCTGCTGGATGAAGTCCAAACCGCCGGGCGGCGCTCCGTGGAGTGGCGCCCCGGGCCGGGAACGGCCTCGGGGATCTATTTCTATCGTCTGAACGCCGAAAGCGTTTCCGTGGCCCGGAAATGTCTTTTGCTCAAGTGAGGGAGTGCGTGGGCAGGTTCTTTTGATAGCTTGATGTGTTTAGTGGGAAACATTTGCTCTAAATTTCTCCTCGGCAACTGCCTGTTTCCGGTTGCAATCCCTGGCCAGTATGCTTATTTTAAATTGCGATTCCCGATGATTGCCGGAATGATTGCGCAGCTTCCCGGCATCGCTTAAGAAAAGAGCATAGGTAAAAAACCGGCCAGGATATTATGATGAATCATAAATTTTTCCGCATAGCGGTTAGCGCTCTGGCGGGAGTGCTGCTGGTTTGCTGTGATTCCGACAAATACCTGGGATACAACTACAGCGCCGAAGAACTGGATAACCGCGTAACCGTTACCGGTCAGGTTCGCGATTTTTTCACCGGCCTGCCGGTGGCAAACGCCACGGTCAATTTCGGGGGAGTGGTTACCTCCACCCTGGGAGACGGCAGCTACCGGCTTGTGTATATCTTGCAGGCCGACGAAAGCTTTGGCCGGGCGGTTACGGTGACCTTTACCCGGGATAAATATTTTCCCCTGCAAAGCTCCCTGGTGATCTACCCCCTGGATAACAGCTTAGAAGCCCGCCTAATCTATGCCGCCCCGATCATCCGCAGCAGCTCCTTCCAGGATTCTGTCTGCACCGCTACGGTGTTCGACTACCAGGGCGTGGCAGATATCGATTCGGTATTTGCCACGGTTACCTACGTGGATGTTGATTCCGGTTACACTGTCCCGCGCACTTTTCCCATGCAGTTGCTGCGCCAATTAGATGATAATACCGGGGTGTTTCAAGCCATCGTGAAAGACTCCCTGGATGCCGGCAGGTTAGACCGCCACCGCTACAGCATCTTCGTCATTGATAAATCGAATTTTACCGACTCCAGATTCTTCTTCTTTTAATCTTCCACCCCCCATACCCCAATTTACCGTTTCGTAACCGGATTGTGAAGGATCCGTGACCGCCGGGCGGTATAATGGCGCGTGATTGATTACAAATAAAGGTGATAATATGCTTAGAATCAGTATGGCAATCGGCCTGATCCTGGCCGTTCAATCGAGCGATATGGTCTGCGCACAGGAGTGGGTTGAGATAACCCCTTCCGGCGGCGTTACCCCGGCCCCGCGGCGAAATGCGGCGGCCATTTACGATCCCCAGGCGCAGCGGATGATCTTGTTCGCCGGAAAAAGCGCCTCCGGGGATTTAAACGAGGTCTGGCAATTTGATTTCGATGCCAATCTGTGGTCGGAGATTACGCCCGGCTCCGGGCCTGCCCCGGCGCCCCGCTTTACCCCCAACGCGGTTTACGATCCCCAGAACTATCAAATGGTGATCTGGTCCGGGCAGGGAGCTTCCTTTTATAATGACGTCTGGGCGTTTGACCTGGCAACCGGAACCTGGTCGGAATTTACCCCCCCGAATCCCCAACCGAACATCCGTTACGGCACCGCCGCCGTGTTCGATCCACAGGCGCGGGACCTGGTAACATTCGCGGGGTTCACCAACCAGGGTCGTTTTGACGACACCTGGCGCTTCGACGTGGATAACGCCGTCTGGATCAACATAACCCCGGCGCAGGGCAACCCTTTGGAGCGCTGCCTGCACTCCGCCAGCTACGACAGCGCCAATCACCGGATGATCATGTACGGGGGCCAGCAAAGCGGGCCGTTAGGGGATATCTGGGCATTCGACCTGGCGCAAGACACCTGGACGGAGCTTACCCCGCCGAACAGCCCGCCGGGACGTTATTTTGCCGCCAATATTTATGACGCGCTCAACCACCGGGTAATTATCTTTGGGGGAAACCGGGGATCGAGCGGCGGAATGGCCAACGAAGCGTGGGCATTCAACCTCTCGGCGAATACCTGGCAGCAGCTAACGCCATCCGGCGCTCCTCCCCAGGAGCGCGAAGGCGCAGCGGCGATTTATATTCGCCCTGAAGACCGCATGGTCGTGTTCGGCGGCCGGGGAGCCAGTTTCGATCTTTTGAATGACCTCTGGAGCCTGGATGGCTTGTCTGAACCTACCGGAATCGGGGACGATATTCCTGACCAGCCGGTCACCGGTTTTACCTTGCACCGGAACTATCCCAATCCCTTCAATCCTGCTACAACCATTGCTTTTACCCTGCCGGCGGCTGCGCAAGTGACTTTGAAAGTGTATAACCTGTTGGGCCAGGAAGTAAAAACCCTGCTAAGCGGTTTCCTGTCTTCCGGAAAACACGAGGCAGAGTGGAACGGAACCGATGGCAATAATTTTGAGGTTCCCTCGGGGATTTATCTCTACCGGCTGGAAACCCGCTACTTTTCGGAATCAAGGAAAATGGCTTTGATACGTTGAGATTCGCCGCTACATTTTGCCTTTCAATGGTGGATAGTGCTAAGCGACCGGCAGGGATGCCGGTCTTATAATTGTGAATCGGTAAGGATGAAATTAGCAGTATGAGTGGCATCTCACAACCACGATTGATTGTACACGGCGGCGCCTGGAACATCCCCGACGAGCTGGACACTGATCATCTTAACGGGGTTCGGAGGGCGGTGGAGCAGGTTTATCCCGCGCTGGAGAAGGGGATGCCGGCGCTCGATGCGGTCGAAAAGGCAGTGAACATCCTGGAAGAAGATCCCACCTTCGACGCCGGGCGGGGCGCGTTTTTGAACGAGCGCGGGGAAATCGAATTGGACGCCATGGTCATGGACGGCGCGACCCTGAATTTCGGAGCGGTAGCGGCGGTTCAAAACATTCTCCACCCGGTCAGCCTGGCCCGGCGGGTAATGGAGAAAACCGAGCACCATTTCCTGGTAGGAAGCGGCGCGCAGTTATTTGCCCGCCGGATGAACATACCGGAACTCGGCCCGGAAGAACTGTTGACCGAGCGGGAATTGAGCTTCTATCGCAAAATCAAAAACGATCCCACCTTTTACACCCGCAAACCCTTTGAAGCGCACCCCATGGATACCGTGGGGGCGGTAGCCATGGATATCCACGGCAACCTCGCCGTGGCCACCTCCACCGGAGGCACCCCCCGGAAACTATCCGGCAGGGTAGGCGATACCCCGGTGGTGGGAGCGGGCGCTTACGCCGATAACCACTCCGGCGCGGTCTCCGCCACCGGCTGGGGAGAATCCATCCTGAGAGTTCTGCTGAGCAAAACCGCCTGCGATCTCTTTTTGGCTCACTCCCCCGGGGAAGCGGCGCGGAAAGCGATTCAAATATTGCAACAAAAAGCCAGGGGATTGGGAGGAATCATCGGGATCAACCGATCCGGGGAGTACGCCTTCGCCCACAACACCCGTAAAATGGCATTTGCCTACCCGCGCCTTTCCGGCCAAATCATCGCTCAAATCAAAGTATAGGCTTCAAGATACCGGTTTTGAGGGGCATTTTGCTAAATTGCTATCCAACCCTCCAACCCCTCCAACCATGTAACAATTCAACCATTCAACCATCCATCAATCCATTCATCCAACTCCCTAACACTCCCGCTCTCACTTTACACCCGTTTTCTCCTTCTGCCTCATAAAAACGAAAAGCCGAAAGACGGTTCGCGTCACATGACAATTAAAATTAATTTGTTTACGTACGGCTATTTGATATTAAATTGGCAGCTTTGACGAAAAATTATTCTTCATCGGGAAGCGGCGCTGACCCATAAAACAGGAGGTAATAATGGCATCCCCAAAAACTCAAGCCGGGCGGAAGGTTCTTCCTCCGTTATCCGAAAACGATATTAAACAACTCGCCCTGGCAGCCAACGCCGTGCGCGGCCTGGCCATGGATGGGGTTCAAAAAGCCAATTCCGGCCACCCGGGAATGCCCCTGGGCATGGCTGACGCCGCAGCAGTTTTATGGTTTCGGCATCTCAAATTCAATCCCGAAAATCCCCACTGGCCGGATCGCGACCGCTTTGTACTCTCCGCCGGGCACGGCAGTATGCTGCTCTATAGTCTGCTGCACCTCAGCGGGTATGATTTGCCTCTTTCCGAACTGCAATCTTTTCGCCAGTGGGAGAGCCGCACTCCCGGGCATCCTGAATACGGGTTAACTGCCGGCGTGGAAACTACCACCGGCCCCCTGGGGCAGGGCATTTCCAACGCCGTAGGCATGGCCCTGGCCGAGCGCTGGCTGGCGAACCGCTACAATCGCCCGGGATTTGAATTGGTCAATCACTTCACCTACGTGATTGCCAGCGACGGCGACTTGATGGAAGGCGTCTCCCACGAATCCTGCTCCCTGGCCGGGCACCTGAGATTGGGGAAATTGGTGGTACTCTACGACGATAACCAGATCAGCATCGACGGTCCTACCCAATTAGCCTTCAGTGAGAACGTGGCAGCCCGGTTTGAAGCGTATGGCTGGCAGGTTCAAAAAGTGAACGGGCATGATATGGCGGAAGTGGACGCCGCCCTTCAGAGCGCCCGGGCAGAGACCGCCCGCCCCACGCTGATCGCCTGCCGCACCGTCATCGGCTACGGCAGTCCCAACCGCGCCGGCACCGCCAAAGCGCACGGCGAACCGTTAGGGGTAGAGGAAGTGCGGCTCGCCAAACAACAATTAGGCTGGCCGGTGGAACCGCTTTTTTATATCCCGAAGGAGATGGCCGCCTTTACCGAACAGTGCCGTCAAAACGGCAAAATCTGGCAGGCGGGGTGGGAAAAACACCTGCACACCTACCAAGAGGCGTTCCCGGAACTATCGGCGGAATTTTCCAGGGTAATCCGCAACGAGCTCCCTCCCGGCTGGGACGCCAACCTGGCCGATGTTGCACCCGACGCCGCCCAGGCCACCCGCGCGGCCTCCGGTGCGGTTTTAAACCTGCTCTCGGCGCGAATCCCGCAACTGTTGGGCGGTTCGGGGGATCTCACCCCTTCCAATAATACCTTTCCGAAGAACGAGAAACATATTACCGCAGAGGACTTTAGCGGGCGATACATCCATTTCGGGGTGCGGGAACACGGGATGGCGGCGATTATGAGTGGTATGGCGCTGCACGGGGGAATCATACCTTACGGGGGAACTTTCCTGGTATTTTCCGATTACATGCGCCCCAGCATCCGCCTGGCCGCGCTCATGAAACTGCCGGTGATCTATGTTTTTACCCACGATTCCATCGGGCTGGGGGAGGACGGGCCGACCCACCAGCCGGTCGAGCAACTGACGGCGCTGCGAGCCATTCCCAATTTGGCAGTAATCCGCCCCGCCGACGCCCCGGAAACCGCACCCGCCTGGCAAATCGCCCTGCGGCGACGGGAAGGGCCGACCGCGCTCATTCTCACCCGGCAAAAATTGCCCGCGCTGGATCGCTCGAAAGAGGGGTATGCCCCGGCGTCCGAGGCGCAAAAAGGCGCATACGTGCTGGCAGACGCTAAAAATCCCCGGGTTATTCTCATCGCCAGCGGCTCCGAAGTACACCTTGCCCTGGAGGCAAAAAAATTGTTAGCCGCGCAGAGAGTCGCCGCCCGGGTGGTTTCCATGCCTTGCGGCGAGATATTCGATGCCCAACCGGATCAGTACAAAGAAGCCGTGCTGCCGCGCGGGATCAAGGCCCGGGTAGCGGTGGAAGCAGGGGTAACCCTGGGATGGCATAAATATCTCGGGGAGAATGGCGAAATCGTGGGATTAGACCATTTTGGCGCGTCCGCGCCCTATGAAGAGATTTACAAGGGCTTTGGCTTGACGCCGGAAAAGATTGCCCAGGCCGCGCTGCGTTCGCTAAATCGCCAGTAGGCAGTGGATAGCAGGCAGCGGGTACTGATGACTCGTGACAGAGCTCCGCTGTGTCACGCAGTGGCGGAGGCTCTGCCTCCGGTCAGAAAGTGCAATATACCATCCAACCATTGCGCCACTCAATGTCATTAAGTTAAGGATAATCTCTTGATTCAGAGTCTTCTGCTTACTTTTCTATCTCTATCAGCGAGTTGGTTTATAAGAATGTTTATATCGTTTAGGTTTTCTTTTCTTTATTCTTTTA
>WYBG01000110.1 GCA_011526015.1 Deltaproteobacteria bacterium
AGTCACTTACATCATGCAGGAATCGCAACTGAACGAGCTTATCTTTACCATCCCGGCCAGCCGCTGGGAGGAATCCCTGCCGATCGGGGAATTCCGGCGGTTGGAGGTTTTGCAGTATATCACCCGGCCCTTTTCCTTCATTGCCCGCTGCCGGGTGCAGGGGGAGCGCGATGCCCGGGTGGTTTTTATCAAACGTTACCGCAACCTGAAAAACAAGCCCCCGGAAGTCTATCGCCAGAAAGTCGAGAAAGAGCACCAAAACGCGCTTTACTGGTATCAAAAATTCGCCGGTTCCCCGCAATTCCGGGTGGTAAAACCGGTGCTGGCGATCCCGGAGCAGTTCATTTCCGTGACCGAGGAGAGCAGGGGGGAGAGCCTGTTTCAACTGGTGCTGAAGAATGCGCGCTATTTTCCTTCTCCGGCAACGCTGCGGCGGCTCGCGCACAGCCTGCGCAATACCGGGGCCTGGCTGCGCTACAAACACTCTATTTTAGCGGAACCGGGGGAAACTTATTCGCCGGAGGGTTTAATGGAATACATGGACGTGCGCCTGAAAATCCTCGCCGAAGACCCCCGGCGTCGCTTTGATCCGGTCATTCGCGAGCGGGTTCTGGCGTTCATGGCGCAGCAAAAATCCCGTTTTACCGGGGAGGACTTGCTGGTCAGCCTGAGCCACAGCGATTTTAACCCCGGCAATATCCTGGTGGACGGGGATACCGTAACGGTGCTGGATTTCGGACGGCTGGTGAAAGAATCCTACCTGCTGGACCTCAGCAAGCTCTATTTTCAGCTCCAACTGCTCACCTGCAAACCGCAGTACCGCCGCAGCGTGATCCGGCAGTTGCAGCGCGCGCTGTTAGAGGGCTTCGGCGACGCGGGGGCGGACCAGCGCCGCATTTTCCGCTGCCTGATGATCCGCCACATCCTCACCCACCTGAATGGAATAAGCCAGTTCTGGAAGCAGGGTTTTGCGGAAAAATTCTATAACCGCCGGGTCATGCGCAAAGAGTTGAAGATGCTGGATGAATTGTTAACCCAATCCGAAGCGGGTTAGTTGTTGGGTGTTATAGTATTTCGGTATCCCCATATCGAAACACCCAAACCCCGGAACACTCAAACACTCAAACACCATAACACTTAACAATGCCCTTACACCGAATTCTCCCCGTATTACTGTTTTGCGCCGCGCCGTTGCTGGCGCAGGAACGCCCCATCGCTTTTATCCCCGAATTCAAGATCAACCCGGTGAGCGGGGCGCTGGTGCAGGGAAACGGCCAAACCGTGGAAACCTTGCAACAACGCTTCAACCTGGTGGATGAGCGCGGTTTCCTGCGCCTCTCCGCAGCGCCGGGAGAGACCGCGGCTTTCCAACTCATCGCCCCGCCGGATCCCTGGTTGCAGATTCACCTGGAGAACCCTTCCGCCATTCCCTGCACCCTCTACCAGGTCGGTTCGGTAAAAGTGCCGGAGCTGGAAAACCGCTACTTTCCGGACCTGCTGATTCCCCTGCCGGGAAATGCCCCCGGGGACCGCTTCAGCATGGTCAAAGACGCGCAAGTGGTTCCGGCGGGGAGCGCCTGGTACGTTTTCTGGGTAGAAATTCCCCTGGCGGCGCAAACCCCGGCGGGAGAGTATGTCCTTACCCTGCGCATTTCCGGGGAGAAAATCAACCAGGCCGTAACCGTCAATCTCACGGTTCATGGCGCCGCCCTGCCGCCCCCGCGCTTGCTGTTGGATTTGAACGAGTACGGCGATAAATACCTCTACCCCTTCCGAAAAAGCCTCTCCCCGCCGGAACTCACCCGGCTGGAGCAGGCCGTTTTCCGGATGGGGCGCGACCATTACGGGATCATTAATCCCCTGCCGTACGAGAGCCAGAGCGGGGAGGCGCGGGAGGGTCTGGTTCCCAGGGTTCTCAACTATGATTTGCTCCATCCCCAATTAGACTGGTCGGAATTCGACGCCCGCTTCGGCCCCTATTTCGACGGCAGCGCTTTTGCGGACGGCATACCGCTGCGCCATTTTTACCTCCCCTTTAATCCCGACTGGCCGGCCCCCTTCAAATTGTATCTCACCGACCGGGAGCAGTACGAACAAATCTGGGCCGCCTTTGCCCGGGAGTATATCCGCCACTTCAACGAAAAGGGGTGGACCCGCACCATTTTCCAGGTCTATTGCAACCAGAAGCCCGGGAAAGGGAACGAAATCCCCTGGAACCTGGATGAACCCAAGGGGGTGGAGGACTACCGGGCCCTGCGCTACTACGCGGAGTTGACCCGGCGGGTATTTGCAGAGAGCGGGGCGCTGAAAGTGCGCTTCCGGGTGGATATTTCCCATTTTTATTGCGACGAGCACCGGGGAAATCGCGACAAAGATTTCCGGGTGAACGGGGGCGATAAAATCCTCGAAGCGGTTGATATCTGGGTCATCTCCGGCCATTCCCTGAACGGTGAAGCGGCGGCGCAGGAAGCGCGGAAGCTGCTGGCCGCGGGAAAAGAGGTCTGGATTTATTCGGAAACCCCGTTGATCGCCGAAGGAAGCC
>WYBG01000609.1 GCA_011526015.1 Deltaproteobacteria bacterium
CCCTTTCTCCTGGGTCATTCCCGAATGTTTCTATCGGGAATCTATAAGTTTTAGGCCTGTGGATGCCCGATAAAGACATTCGGGCATGACAAAGGGGTGCAAGAACTTAGTGTTTGTCGCAATAGTACCTTAGCGATGGCCATTAAACACCACTTCCACATGGAGAGCTAATCCCTCCATTTATTGCTCGCTGGGCTTCTCCGCCAGCGGCAGTTCCGAGGCTATCTGCAAGTCGATCAGCAGGGTGATCTGGTTTTCCAACTGCGCCCATTTGGCCGCTTTAGTGGGCGATAAAATTTTGGAAAACTCCTGGAAGTATTTTTTTTGCAGCTTCAGGCGTTCTTCCCGGAACTTGAAGGATTTATCCATCAATTCTTTGGCTTTGGCATCGACCATCGTTTTATAACTCTCGGCGTAATCTTTGATCAAAGCCACCCGGGCGTCGCCCAACTTGTCCTGCTCGAGCTCGTAGTTGCGATACACCGGCCAGAAGGCGGCGGCTTCCGCTTCGCTGAATTCCATCGCCGCGGTGATGATGCCCTTTTTCTGGGTTTTGACATCCGAGCGCAGCAATTCGACAAAACTGTCCACTTCCTGCGCGAAAGTTGCGGTGGTTAGCAACAGGAAAACGGTTAAGAGTAACTTCTTCATTGTTTTCTCCTTTTTTCAGTTTGGGTTATTTTGAGTTTTTTTCTGGGGAGAGGTTCCAAAGATATAGTCCCACAGCGGGGAACTCACCCCGAAACTGCGCTTCTCATCTTGAAAATGGTGGCGAATATGATACTTCCGCAGGTAAAGGGCGATACCCCGTTTCATAGAAAAATGATGGGTCGCATAATGAATCAGGTCATAGCACAAATAGCCGAAAACAAAGCCGGCAAAAAACGGTTCATGGTAAGGCCGGCCGATCAGCCAGTAAAAGAGAGCATAAAAAAGGAGCGCGAGGGGAATACTGACCGCCGGCGGCATCACCAAACGTTTGGAATCATTCGGATATTCGTGATGGATGCCGTGGAACAGGTAAAAGATGCCCTTCCAGAATTCTTTTCGCGGTTCAAAGTGAAACAAAAACCGGTGCAGCAGATACTCCGTCAGTGTCCACGCCAGCATACCGGCAAAGAATAACAGCACGATGCCACCGGTTGAAACCAAAGAATCGCTGGCTGCTCGATACAAAAAGTAAATAACTAATGGCAGGTATATAATAACCGGCACGCCGGGGTGCACCCGGCTGAAAAATTCCAGAAAATCGCTTTTAAACAGGCGCACGGTTTCATCTTTATTGCTGACAACTCGATAGGCCATTTTGGCCTCCTGAATTTGCTTATTTCTATCTCGGTCTTCTCACCTTTGCGGCTGGGCAGTTTCCGGTGCTCCTTCCCTTCTTCCCGGGGAGCACCGGTAGGGATCTTTTCAACATTGCCATCCGCCCCATTTCCCTTTTTACTTCTTACTTCTGAATCGTCACCGGCTGCTTTAAGCTGACTTCTACCAGGGTTCCCGCCGGAACCTGGATGTGCTTTCCGCCGCTGGCCAGCAAGGCCACTGCCCCGCCCACTGCGGCGCCCGCTCCGGCATCGCCGGCGGCTGCGCCGATCAACGCCCCGGCGCCCACGGCCTTGGCCGTGCCGCCGCGGCCGGCTTCGGCGCCGAAATCATCAGTCACGATGGGAATCATTTGATTATTGAGGTTCAAATCCGTAAACGTTACTACCAGCCGCACTGCGCCGACAGCCCGCCGGCCTGTTGACTCCAATACCGTGCCATACACCACGGTGCCTTTGGGCGCAACCACTTTGCCATTCACCGCCAGGTCGGTTTCCAACTCGGCAGTGAACTTCGCCCCTTTCTGATGGCTGGCGGTGCCGACGGCGTCTTTGGTTTTCAGCATCATTTTACTGCCGGCCGGTACGGTAACGGGACCGGAAGTTTCTCCCGCGGCTGCCCCGGCAGCAGCCACACCGGCAGCAGCCTGGGGCGCAGGCTGCGGGGCCGCCGCGGCTTTGGCTTCCCGCGGCGAAAAAGTAAGAGAAGTGATGTCGCCCAGCGCGACGGTTTCAATTTTACCGTTCACGTCAAACTGAAGGGCATCCGTTGTGCCGCTTTTGAAAGTGCCTTGCAGTACTCGCCCGTCTTTCAGCACCAGGGTATCGGCAATGGCTGCCAGCGAAAAAAGCAGCAGGCAGATGGCGATAAGCGAATTGCGATGATTTAACTTCATATTATATCTCCTTTAAATTTTAGGGGTTCTTCCGGTTCCGCAATGGTTTTGCGGCATTCGATTCCAGATTTTGCAGATGGAGTTATTTGTCTCCAGGTGCGGTTTGTTGATATTGTCGGCCTCGCTCATAAAAATATATTTTTCCCTGCCGGAAAACCAATTTAGCAATCTTCCGGCGGAAAACGAAGAGATGTAATTAATATTAACTTTCAAAACCATACCTTGCAGCCGGATGGAAAGGATCAGTCACCGCAACAAAAATCCGGCAATGGCTTCCACGAGGACAGAGCCCTCATCCATATATCAGGCTCCGGAAAATCCTCTCCGTTACCGGGCCTCCTCGAAGACCGCCTGTACCTTGCCCTGCTTGACCGCGTTTTCCAGTGCCGCATGGTCGCTCTCGTTCTGATCGGCGTAAGCCAGCGAAAAATCCGCGATAGCCCGATCGAATGTGTCGCTCTTACCCATGTACCCGCTGAGTATAGCGGAATTTCCGGATCTGGCGTGGCAGAGCGCGAGGGCCCTTCCGCACCAGGCGGCGTAAAGGTCCATTTCGGCGCGGCCGAACGTCTCCACCCGGACGCTGATCTTGATGTCCCGCAACTGGCGGATGAAGAAGTGGCGCCTGGGACCCTGGCTCCACCCCAGGAACACGTCGCTGGCGGGCTGCATGAGCCGGTAGCCGTTCACGACCCGCTGGCCGTGGTTGGGGCAGGTTCTATGCGTAAAGCGTCCGGTTTAGAGCCCTTCTTGCTTCTTAATGTCGTATCCCCTCTTTTTATACTCATGGATAATCTCCTTCCAACACGGCGCCCTATTTTGCCGCCGGGGGAAATTTGGCCAGCAGCTTAGAGGCGGTCATGGCAAATTTTTGCTCCTGCTTTTCTGCCGACAGTCCCGGTTCCGCCGTGCCGGTTGCCATACCGCGCCAGAACATCTCCTTCGAGTTGCCATCCACAAAATCCAGCAGAACCGTGCCTTCCTCGTAGGTGCTGATGTCCACACCCCCGGTTCCCCAGCGCCGGTAAGGACCGTAAGAATAGCCGTAATCGGTCACATTCATTTTGGTCTGGGTCAATCCCTGCACGGCGATTAAGAAGTCCGGATTTTCCGATACTTTTGTCATCCCTTTGGCTTCCAACTCCTTGTCAATAGCGTTCATGAAACGTTTGATCACCAGTTCGCTGGCTCCTTCCGGCACGGTTATCTTCATCCAGTCATACGTTTTCAGGTTGGCGAAATTATAGCCCGGATCGTAATCCTGGTTGACGCTGATGGATGGCCCGCAGCTTACGACGTACGCCAATAACGCTAAAACGAGAAAGATACTGGTTTTTTTCATCACGATGACTCCTTTTTTTGTTATGGATCGTGTTCGTGTGTTCATGTGTTCGGGTAACATGAACACATGAACACAATTTATTATTGTCATTAGCCGACAAGATAATCCACCTGTTAAAACCAGCGTTCGGACGGTTTACCGGTAGCGTTACAAATCTTTTCAAACGGCTTCCCTGGCGCTGTTCTTAAAAGAATTGAAACCCCAGGCCGAGGTTGATATTATGCGCCATACCATCCTTGTAATAGCTGTTGCCCAGGTAGCTCAGGCTGTAGTTGGCATTGAGCAGTATTTGCTCGCTAAGAAAAAAGTTGAGCCCGGCTGTGCCGCCGACCAGGAATCCGCTGTTCGAACCTTCTACCTGCACGTTTTCCAGGAAGGACTTAACATTGGAAAACTGGATGCCAAAGCCCCCGCCGATAAATCCTTTCACCTTCGGCGAGCCAAACAGCACCTTGCCGTATAGCAGAATGGGGAGCACCTCGTAACTGACGGAGTTGAGGCGCTGCAATTCCTGTCCCGAGGCGGTTATAGAATCCGCCGAAGTCGTCGAGTAGGCGATGCTCACCCCCCCGGCCAGGTTGCCCTGGTAGTTGGATTTTTCATAACTCAACGAGAAGGTATTTCCGTTCAGGTTGTTGTCACTGTCTTCCGGCGATGCCTCGGTGAATCCGACATTAAAAATGAGCAAACCGGATTCCGGCTTGTGCTGAGCCTGCGCCAGGCTAAAACCGATGAACAGCACCAACAGGATAATTGAAAAATGTTTCATGGCATTTTTCCTTTTTTTGTTTGATTTTCTGGTTTTTCTGGGCGTGTACCAAATTGAATACCCATTTTTTCTCATCGCATTCTACTTTATTATGTAAATCCTGTTATCCTGTCTAATCCCGGCATTCCGGAATGTGACAATATCAAGTTAATTGATGCGATCTATTCTTCCTAAAGATTTAGAAATAGTAGCGCATGCTAATCAACGTGCCGGTGGACTTGATCGACTCCTCAAAGCCCTCCGGTCTGGTAATTTGGTAGAACCCCTCCAGGCCAATGCTGAAATCCCGCGCGCCGGTGTAGGAGATACGAAACACGATATTCCTGATATCATCGCTCGCCCCATCCCCAAGTAACGGGAAGGAATTCTGCTGGTACCCCAGCAAAAAACCGAGCGGCACATCCGTTCTGTTTTTGATGTTGAGGCTGAGCGCCCCGCCAAATTCGAAAAACCACTGGCTCTCCGC
>WYBG01000610.1 GCA_011526015.1 Deltaproteobacteria bacterium
ACTGTTGTAATTGTTTGTCAATTGTTACAAGGATTTCACGAACCTTTTGCTCGCTTTTACCCGGAACCCTGGCCGATGGCGCCACCGGCCATTTCATCGGGCTAAAAAACCTACCCTTGAAAGGGGGGGGGGATTGTTGTTTCAGAGAGCAAAGCATTTTCCGGGCTGAAAGCTGACGGCTGATCGCTGAAAGCTGTCCGCTTAATATTGCAGCCCTAACGTCAAATAATACTGCCGCTCCCGCAGGGGCAGGCCTTCCAGCTCAAAATCATCATCCAGCAGGTTGCGCAGGCTGGCGTTGAGAATCAGTTTCACCTGGTTGATCCGGAACGCTTTTCCGAAGTGCAGGTCCATATTGGTGAACCCCGGCACCCGCACTTCCGAAAATCCGCCATTGCGATTGCGAAGCCGGGCAATCTGCTCCCCTTCCTTGAATACATGGAACTGCAAGGAATACCCGGACTGGTCGAGCATGACGTTAAAGATAAATTTGCGGTCGAATTTGAACGGAAACGCGGAGCGATCCGAAAAATAGTAGCGCGAGGCCCCTAACTCCATAGTCATTCGTTTCTGGAACAAGAACAGGGCGGATTTGGTCTCGAAGCCGTTGATGCTGGCGTTTCTTACATTGTCATACACCGCGATAGGGGTTCCAGGCAGAAAGTAAGTGACGAATTTGTTGTCGTAGGCGTTGCGGAAGAAGTTTCCGCTAATCTGCCAGCCCAGCAGCCCGGAGGGGTTGCGCACTTCGCGGGTAAGATCTACCCCGATCTCCAGGCTGTGATTGCGTTCCGGCTGCAAATCCGGCTGGGTGGCGGCGGAAGAGAGCAGCTCCCGGGTGCTGATCTGCTGCAGCAGGGAGGGGAATTTCACGTTGTTGCCCATGTTCAAAAAGCCTTTGAAGGCATAGTGGCCATTGCTCCCGACTAAACTGGTGGAAAATTTGATGGTTCCTTCCTGCCAGGAATTGTCGAAAACCAACTCGTTGGGATCGCGCACAAAGGAAGCGTCCACCACCGGCGGCTGGCTGTTGATCTGCCGGTCATTCACCAGGTCGTAGCGGAAACTGACGTCGAAGCCGAGCGAATGAATAAATCCCGCATGGGCTGGCGCGGCCATTTTTGCCACGGAAAAAAGACCGTGGTGCGTGCGGCCTAATTCGGCGCTTTCCGAACCCAGGAGCAGGGATGAGAAGGTAGTGCGCTGGTCTCCGAAATCCAGTTGGGAACGCTGAAACTGGTATCCCAGCAGAAATTTCGTATATTTCAACTCAAACGTTTTATTGGCGTTGAAATGCCAGGAACGGTCTTCGATAGCGCGGGTCAAGAAACCGGAGTCCAGGGGGGGGATGTAAAATCGCAGGTGCTGGTTTTCTTCCGACCACTGGTAGGCGGCGGAGAAGCCCAGGTTTTTTACTTTACCGGCGTCCCCATCAAACCGGGCGGTGAGCATCTGGTTGGAAGTGAAAAGATTCTCCTCATCCCGTTGGTTCTGGTAATCCATGTCCGAACGCAGGTAGAGGAAGCGCAGAGAGGTTGCCGGGGCGCCGCTTGCGGTTTCGGAAAAATGATAGGCGGCGCTGGCGGTATGGTATTCGGAGGCATTTTTCAGCAAGCGTTCCCCGGGCGGCTCCGCGCTGAATTCCCGCTCCGAAGAGCCTTTTTGAAAGCTGTAACCGCCGTAAAACTGCCCGGCCTTTTTGAACAGGTGCAGCCCCTGGTCGTTAGTTTTGTAGGAACCGATGCGCTGTTGCACCCGGATGCTGTAATCTTGCTGGGCGCGCGGCGCCACGTTGATCACCCCGGAAAACGCCTGGGGGCCGTACAGGGCGCTGTTGCTGCCTTTGACCACTTCCAGGCGCTGGATATCCGAGAGATCGATCAAGGAAATATCATAAATATTGTCCAGGCTGCTGTTCATACGAATGCCGTTATAGAGCACCAGCACTTCATCGGGACTGCCGCCGCGGATAGAAACGGTCTTTTTGCCGCTCAGGTACTCATCCACTTGAATGCTGTGGTCGGTTTTCAGCAGATCCCCGGCGTCGGTGTATCCGCGCAGGTCAAACATCCGGGCGTCGATGACTGAAATGGTCTGAGGCAAATCTTTGTAGATGTCCAGGTGATCTCTCGTTCCCACGACCAGCACTTCCGGGGCGGCAATCACCCGTTCCTGCAAGTCGAGGATATTGCGCATCAGCACCTCTTCGAGCATCAGTTCCAGGGTATCGTAGGCCACGTGCTGAAAGGTCACCAGCATTTCCGGGTCCGGGTTGGCTACCGTGAACCGGAAATGCCCGAAGGTGTTGGTTACCGCGCCGATATTCAATTCCCGAATGTAAACGTTCACCCCGGGAATATCGCGGTGGGTATTGGCGTCGCGTACTTTGCCTTCCAGGACCAATTCTTCTGCAATCAGAAAATTGAGAAGCGAGATGAGGAGAGCGAAACCCGACATGAATTTTGTCCCAAACATCCGAACACCTGCCCGCTTTTTTTGTTGGCTCCACCCCCCCAACGGTTGGGAGCCGCCGGTAATTCTGCTCGAAAAGAAAAACCAAATCTTATTCTATCCCAACAAAAACAATACCAGCGCGGAAAAAACATGCACTAAAAATTTTTAAAACCAATGTGTTAAGTTAGTTCCCTCACGGCGTTTCACCGCGCGAAACAGCCCGTACTTTCCCACCGGGGCGGAAAGTTTTTTCCCACTATCGCTATGAAATTATTCTCGATACATAATCTTTAAACTTGAATACCATGATTGAATGGTTAGATGGCTAAATCGCTATCAACCATTTTTGTTACCGGGCACTTTTTTTAAAAACAGCGGATTTAGCGTAATTTGTCATGCCCGAATGTAGTAATCGGGCATCCATAGGCTTGATTTTTCCTGGATTCCCGCTAAAGCTTGTCCCCGCAGGTATTAAGCGGGGAACATGCGGGAATGACAAAAGTGC
>WYBG01000611.1 GCA_011526015.1 Deltaproteobacteria bacterium
ATTTCCCGGAGATACTTGAATCACTTTCAATCGGGCAGTATGCGATTCTACAGATTCCGAAACAGGGGACGATTACATCAATTCGGCGCTGCCCCGGAGCCATATTTGTATCTTGACAAATCTTCAAAATTGCAAGCCGAGAATTTATTTGCCTCCGCTAAAGAAGTCAATTGAAAAAAATATCCGCAAACAAAGAAACAAGCCCCGGGAGCCGAATTCCAGGAACCGGAATTGCGGCACCGGCTTCCGTCTATTTCAGGTCGCTTGCTTTAATGGTAAAATTCCATAACTCTCGGCCGGTTTTATCATAATTGCTTATTTGCAATACCCGCTCTTTCCGGGGCCCGCTGACCGCAAGCCTGGCGAAGTTCCGTTGATTCACGTAGGTCTCGGAAATTCGCAGGTGGTTGGCTTCGTTTGCCGCTTTTGTATTCGGACCGGCGGTCAGGGGCGAGATGGTCAGGTCGTACAGGGGATAGTGCGGTTTTCTTTCCAGCTTCGAAAGTTCAGTATGGTGCCGGTCTCCGGTTAAAAAGATCACCCCGCTAATGTTTTCCTGGGAAATGAGGGTAAGAATTGCCGAACGCTCTTCCGGGTAGGTTGAATAATTTTCCCCGTAGGGAAAGGGGTTCAGAAATTGCCCGCCCAGTACCACAAACTTGAAGGGCGCCCGGCTGGCGGAGAGCGCATCCAGCAGCCAGCCGATCTGCGCTTTGCCCAAAACCGTGCGCTCGCCGCCTACCCGGTCGTTGGGGGTGCGGTGAAAGCGGTCGTCCAATAAAAAGAAATCCACGTCCGCCCACTGGAACATGGTGGTGATCCCGGGGACGCCCTCAACCCCGAGAGTGGGATTTCCCCAGAAAAGCCGGAACGCTTCCAGGGTTTGCTGCTTGTTGCGAAAACCGCGGTCGCTGTCGTTGGGGCCGTAATCGTGGTCATCCCAAATGGCATAGTGGTGCAGCGATCCCAGCAGCGGCTGAAGCTCCGGCAGGGAGCGGGTGTGGGTGTAGCGGTCTAAAATCCCGCTGCGGCTGTACCAGTCCGCTTCCCGGAGGTACACGTTATCGCCCAGCCAGAGCATAAAATCCGGCTGCTGTTGATAAATCGCGGTGAAAATTTCATACTCCCCGCCGTAGGGCTCCCCCGGGCGGTCGTACTCTGCTTCGTTTACGTAGGCGCAGCTTCCGGCCACGAAGTTGAAATCCGGGGGATCCTCCCGCCACTGCCATAATTTCTGGGTTTGAAATTTCAGGGGATAGGGACGTTTGACGAGTTGATTATTGATATACAATTCATAATGGTACTGCCGGCCCGGTTCCAGGTTTTCCACGGGAATTTTGGCGGTAAACGCGTGCGCTTTTTCGGTAAGCGCCTCCGCGGTGGAGTATTTCTGCCCCGGGCTGCCCGCCTCGTAATACAGAAATTTAACTTTGGCCGCGGCATTGGTTTGCACCCACAGCAGCACTTCGCGCATTTCCGAGTAGCCCACCATAGGACCGGCTTGCAAATATTTTTCCTGGGAATACCCCGCGAAGGGGAGCAGCAGCGTTACCGAGAAGAGAACAACAATGAATCGTGCCATCGCATCCTGTTCCTTATCAGACCCTGTATTTTATTCCTTGACAATGCCAATCACGAGTTGATTTTTTTCGCCACGAAGACTCCAAGACACCAAGAAATAACTAAAAAAACCAGGACATAAATCAGATTTTGATCCTCGGCTCTCCTCCGGCTATGAAAACCGGTACTGGCGAAAGATTTTGTAGCCTTCCTGGAGAGAGACCTTGAGCGCCCCGGTTACCGGGACGGAGAGCAGCATCCCCAGGACGCCGAAGAATTTACCGCCGATGATGATCACGACAATAATCAGCAGCGGGGGCAAATTCACCGCTTTAGCGACTACGGTCGGCTGCACTAAGGCTTTATCCGCCAACTCCACAATGGAAAAAGCGATCGCCACGTACACCGCGTGGATGAAATCCCCGGTTTCGATCAAGGTGACCGAGATGGCCAGGATAGCCCCGGAGATAGGGCCGACGTAAGGGATCAAATTCGCCACCCCGGTGAAAGCGCCGATCACCACAAAGTAGCGCACCTCCAGCAGCCAGAGCGCAAAAGTTGCCAGAATGCCGATGATGATGGCGTCCAACACCTGGCCGCGAATGTAGCGCCCGGTTTGCTGGTCGATTTTGTAGATCAGGATGAGCACGAACTCGAAATAGCGGTTCGGCGCCAGGCTGATCAGCCGTTTTTTGATCGCCCGCCAGTCTTTCAGCAGGAAAAAGGCCATCAGGGGAATCAACACCAGGTTGGTGATGATCGTGACCACGCTGAGCAGGTTAGAAAAGACCTGGTTCCCGTAATCCACCATGGCCTGCCCGAATTTTTGGGAGAGGTTCAAATTGCGAATGCCTAAGAATTTCAACCAGGAGACGATCAGTTTCTCCACTTTATCCAAAAAAGTCATGGTTTTTTCGATATCGAGGCCGGTCTGGAGGGCCTGAAACTCGGCGGCGAGGGCCGGCATCATCAGGAACAACAGTCCCCCCAGCACCGCTGTCAGCAGGATGTACAAGGTTGCGGTCGCCTGGAGCCGGTTGAGGCCCCGCCCTTCCAGGGAGGTCACCAGGGGATCCAGAAGATAAGCCAGGATGGCGGAGATGATAAACAATTTGACCAGGTCGCCGATCAATATCAGGAAGCCCAGCACCGCCAACCCGATGACCCCGCCCAGGGCAATCTTCTTCCAGCGATTATTGCTCTTTTGCATCGGTTTTTTCCGGGTTGGCTTTTCGTTTTTGGGTAAGGGTGTGCAGTTTCACCTGCAAGGCTTGCACCTGATCGTTGGATTTTCGCAGCCGCCTGCCGAGCACCGTGCTGAGCTGTAGAATGATTTTCACCCCCAGGCGGGGACTGTGGCTAATCAACTCCAGCAAATCCGTTTTGAACAATCCCAGCATGGTGGAATCTATTGTGGCGATCACCGTGGCGGAGCGGGGAGAATCGTCCAGCAACCCCAGTTCCCCGAAAAAATCGCCGTCATGCAGCTCCACCAGCACCTGTTGGGTAGCTTCCAGGTAAACCTTCACCTTTCCCTGTTCGATGATGTACATCCCCGCGGCCGGTTCGCCCTGGTAGAAAATAATCTCCCCGGATTTATATTCCCGGCGGTGCAGAATGCGCTCCACCGCGGCCAGTTCCTTTTTGGTCAATCCTTCGAAGATGGGAATCTTCTTGAGGGTTTTGCGGATACTTTCCGATCCTTTGTCCGGGC
>WYBG01000111.1 GCA_011526015.1 Deltaproteobacteria bacterium
AAAAAAATGATCAGGATAAAGAGCACGTCGATCAAGGGGGTGATGTTGAGACCCACCTTCTTCTTTTTAATATCGAGCAGTTTCATTTTCAGCGCAGCTTAAGTTGAAGTTGTTCTTCCGCGCCGGCCCGGATGCGGATGATTTTATTGAGCAACATCAGGGTGTATTTTTCGATGTCCAGGGTGAGATTCTCGGAGCGGGAGGTGAAATAGTTATAGGCGATGAGGGCAGGAATACCGATGAACAGCCCCACCACGGTGGTGATCAGCGCTTCGGAAATCCCCCCGGAGAGGGCCTTGGCCTGCCCCACCCCCAATTCCTGGATCACCGCAAACACTTTGATCATCCCCAGCACCGTACCCAACAGCCCCAGCAGCGGCGCAACCCCGGCGACGGTCTCCAGGATGCCCAGCCCCCGGTTTAGCCTGCGGATTTGCTGCCGGCCTTCATCCTCGATGGTAACGCGCAGCTCATCCGCCGGGAGGTCGCGGTTGTCGATGCAGGCCACCACGATGTGCGGAAAGGGTCCCTGAAATTTTTGGCACACCGAGCGGGCTAAGGAAAAATCCTCGAATTTGTTGACCTGCTCCAACACCGCGACAATCTCCGGGATGAGGATTTTTTTGCTGCGCAGGCTCCAGATCCGCTCCGCTACCACGGCCAGGGCGAGCACGGAGCTTAGCGCCAGCGGATACATCATAATCCCGCCCTTTTGAAATATTTCTAACATAGATTCCTTTTGCCTTTCATTTCCTATGGTTGCGGCTTCTGCTGCTCCTGTTGATTCTGAACCTGTTGAAAATACTCTTTCAAATTCGGGTAAATTACCCGCACCCGCAGTTCCAGGTAGGGATCCGGAAAATCTGCCGGCAGCGATTTCCAGGGCGCCGAGGCCAGAAACGCGTTGAGGGTGCTCTCTTTCAACGAGGGATGCCCCTCGTACTTCAGCAATTGATGCTCCCGCAGGTTTCCGTTGCGGTCGATCTTCATCCATACTTCGGTGTAGCCCTCGATCAGCCCCATGCCGTATGCGGGGGGAACGAACAGGTAGCGGTAAAATTTTTCTTTCATGGCCAGCAGCCAGGGAGCGTACGGCCAGGCGTAGGTGCTCAGGGCCACGTCGCCGATCAGGTCGCCCTGGAAATCCTTCAACAGCGAAAACGCCTGGCCGGAGAGGGTATCCTGGCGCACGTCGGTTTCCGCGGGGATGGGCTGGTTACTCAGCAGATTCTTCGAAAACGGCTTGTTGCTCCGGTTTAGCGCCACCGCCCCGCTTAAATCCTTCAAATCAGCCCCCGGCTCCTTTTCTGCGCTCCCGGCGTCGGGATTCGATGGGGAATCGTTCAGATTGTTCAGATTCGGGTTAAAGGGGTTCAGGCTGCTTTGCTCCCGGTCCGAGTGCAGGGGCGCGGCGGAAATGGAGGATTTCTCAGAAAGGATATCGGACTGATCGGGAGTTTGCTCGTTCGCGTTGGGATTTTCTTCTATTTGAAAATATTTATCCGGCAGTTCCGGTTGCTTCTCCGGCTCCGGCTGCGGTGGTTCGTTAAATTCCAGTACGATCGGTTCGTAAGCGGGATTATCTGCCGCGGCCTCGGTAATGGTAATGGAAAACAATTTGGAGTGGTTCAGGATTACCAGCCCCAGAAAATGCAGCAGCAGCGAGATCACCAGGGCATATAGAAAAATTTTGCGTTCGCGGTTTTCCATTGATGGCTTAGCAGTACTGCATATTGCGGTTTAGGCATCGCGCGTAAAACGTAAAACGTGATGCGTAAAAAACATGCCCGGATTTTTAGACATTGATCCCGTTCTTTTTATTCCCTTTTTGTTTTACCCGGTTCCCCTTCATACGCCGGCCGGGGCATCCGGTTCACGGCGGCCTTTATTCCCCATTCCAAATTTAACCCAGCGAATGTACGGGCGCGGCGGCGGGGATCAAAACAAAAAAAGCCGGTAGAGAATTACCGGCCTGGAAACAGGGGCGAATTGCCATTCGCCCCTACGACTACAACACACTTATTACCCGTTGGGATTTACAGCCGAGGTTTTGACAGCTTTTTGAACCCGGGTTTCGTAATAATCGTTGTTTTTGGTCAGCTCGAACATTTCTAACAACTTTTCTTTATCCCACACCAACTCTTCCCGGCTGTAAGCGGCAAAGTCGTACACCTGGGTCAGCTCGATAGCTTCCCGGGGGCAGGCTTCCTCGCACATCCCGCAGTAGATGCAGCGCAGCATGTCGATCTCGAACACCACGGGGTATTTTTCGCGGTCGTCCCAGGGGGACACCCCGCCGACGATGTGGATGCAATTGGCCGGGCAGGCGGCGGAGCACATTTCGCAGGCCACGCACTTGATACGCCCTTCCTCATCTTTGTTCAAACGGTGCGCGCCGCGGTAGCCCGGGCGGGGAATCCATTTCTCCTCCGGATACTGGATGGTAAACTTCCTGGCGGGAATGTGGCGCACGGTAATACCCAGCCCTTTCAAGACATTGGGGATGTAGATGCGTTCGCTCCAACTCATCTTCGGGGGGGTAAGCTTTTTGACCTTTATCATCGTGGGAACCTCGGGGCTTAGGTTATTTGTTTTTTCAAGGACGGTAAATATAACATCTTCGGGAAAACTTCAAAATGATTTTTTCCTTTTGGGTATCTATCCGGCGACCGGTTACCTAATTGATGTTACGCATTTTGCCACATGGTTCGATAAACTCACCATGCAAAAGACACAGAGAACACAGAGTTTACATCAACTTTTTTAGTGTTTTTACTTCTCAGTGCAGGCTTAGGCTCAATAAATCTTT
>WYBG01000112.1 GCA_011526015.1 Deltaproteobacteria bacterium
ACATGGAAAAATTTGTTGAACAAACCCGTTTTGTAGAAAAAAATGTTCCTTATACCGGGATAACGGTTCCAAATGCTCTAAATTCTTCCTCTGTGGCCTCTGTGAACTCTGTGGCTGAATAGTAACTTCGATTTTAAGGCATAGTTTCCCGTAAAACAACTCCTCTATCGGGGAATTAAATTTATCTTCCTATAGCAACTCCCGCCTGGCCTGCTCCGGCGCTTCCGGGTCGAAGCGCACCAGCGCCAGCTGCGGGCCGTCGTGCGCGGCGGAAAAGAGGTGGGTATTGCCGATGCGGTCTTTCCAGGAGCCGGTGAGCCGGGCGGATTCGTGAATGTGCCCGTGCAGGGTGATGCGCGGCTGGCGTTTTTCGATGAAACGGCGCAACGCAATGCTGCCCACGTGTACGTCCAGGGGGACGTGATCGACCATTCTGCCGTCCAGGGCGGCGCGATCCAGGTGAGTTTGATAAGGCGGGGTGTGAAACAAAAAAATCGAGCGGGAGAGATCGCCGGTGCCCGCCAGCGCTTCCAGATCTTTCTGAATTGTGGCGTACTTTATCTCCCGCTCCGGCACCGGCACGGAGCGCCAGCCCTGCTCCGGGGAAACGCAGCCGGGGTCCAGGTAGCGGGAAACGTCGTAACGCTCCCAATCCTTCAGTTGGAAGGGCGTGGGCGGCACGCAGGCATACCCGAAAACCGCGAAATCATCCCAGTCAATTTTTCGCTCATGAATGTATTCCCACAGCCCCTCCGCCTCCATGGCGCGGAGGATTGCTTCCTCCGAACGAACGTCATCGTTGCCGGGGATCAAAAATACTCGCGGGCAGGTTTTTCCCAGCCGGGCGCGTAAATCCGCAAAACCCGGCGCTAAAAAATCGCGGATGAAATCATCGAACGCCGTTTCTGCGGCGGCGAGGGAGGCCATCCCGGTCGGGAAAAGGTCTCCCCCTAAGAAAATCGCCGCGGGGCGTTCTTGCACCGCAGCGGCAAACAGCTTGCGGTAGCGCCCCGGCCGGCCATGAAGATCGGAAACGAAAAAACAATGACCCATCTACGGCTTGTAGGTTTTGACCAGCTTGCCGGTCTTGTGGTTGTAAATTTTAACCGTCATGCCTTCCATCAAGGTGATTTCGCACATTTTGTACCCTGCCCCTCTCATCAGCACCTTGTCCGGTTTCTTGTTCTTGAACAGAATTTCCACAGCGACCCGGTCAGTTCTTTCCGGCTTGCTCCAGTCCGACTCTACCAGCACGTCCACGTTAGTATAAACGACGTTGGTGTCGCTCTCAACGACTTGCGTTTCGGTGGTATCCGTCGCGGTGGTATCGGAAATAGCCCCGGCGCGGGCAGGGCCGGCGGTTAAAAGGGTGCACAGAAGCGCGCCCATAAAAAACAGATAGAAGGTCTGCTGTTTCATAGAGCACCTCTTCTCTGGTTTGTTATAGCTTACCCGGGTTATCGGTAACCCGGCTCATAAACCCTCCCTGCCCGCAACAAAAGGGGCAGGGAGAGAGGGATATCAATTTTCAGCGCCGATGTTTGGATAGTTCGGCCAATTTCTTGTCCAGCGGGGTATTGTATTCGGTTTGCGCGTCCAGCACTGCGATGGCGGTCATGTACACCACATCGATCTCGTCGAAATCCCCGATTTGCAGCACGTGAACCGGTTTACGCATTCCCATCAGGATTGGCCCGATGGCCTGGGCTTTGCCCAGCCGATGCAACAGCTTGTAAGCCACGTTCCCGGCGGAGAGGTTGGGAAAGATGAGCACGTTCGCCCCGCCCTTCCCGGCCAGGTCGCTGAAGGGGAATAACTCGTCAAGGATTCGAGGCACCACGGCGGTGTCGGCCTGCATTTCTCCGTCCACCAGGATGCCCAAATTGCGCTTCTTAAGAATGTCGGTGGCCTGGCGAACTTTTTCCGCATAAGGATGGCGGGAACTACCGAAATTGGAAAACGAGAGCAGGGCGATGCGCGGCTCCACCCCTAAACGCCGCACCTGGCTGGCGCAGAGGATGGCAATTTCCGCCAGATCTTCCGCAGTGGGATCGATATTGACGGTTGCGTCGGCGAAGAAATAGACCTGGTCTTTCATCACCATCATGTATAACCCGGCCACTTTGTTGACCCCCGGGCGCATCCCGATCACTTGCAGCGCCGGGCGGATCACGTCGGAATAATGCTGGGTTACCCCGGCAATCAAACCGTCGGCCTCCTCCAGGTGCAGCATCATATTCCCGAAATACATCGGTTTGCGGATCAATTTGCGCGCTTCTTCCCACACCAATCCTCTACGCCGGCGCAGCTCATAAATCGTCCTGGCATATTTCTCAATATCCGGGAAGGTCTCCGGGTTGATGATGTCAACGGATTTTTCAATATCCAGGCGCATGTCCGCAAGTTTTTGCTCGATAACCTCCCGCCGCCCGATCAGCACCGGATAAGCCATGCCTTCATCAACGATAAGCTCGCTGGCTTTCAGAATGGTGGGGTGTTCGCCTTCCGGAAAGACCACCCGCTTGGGCGCCTTCTTGGCTTTATTGATAAATACCCGCATAATTTGCCGGGTCATGCCCAGGCGCTGCTCCAATTGCTCTTTGTACTGCTCGATATCGATTTTTATCTTGGCCACCCCGCTATCAATCGCTGCCTTTGCCACGGCTGAGGCTTCCCAAATGAGCACCCGGGGGTCGAACGGTTTGGGGATGATGTATTCCGCGCCGAACTCCATTTTCTCAACCCCGTAAGCCCGCATCACCGAGTAGGGCACCGGTTCTTTGGTTAACGCCGCCAACGCGTGAGCGGCTGCGACTTTCATCGCTTCGTTGATCTGGGTGGCGCGCACGTCTAAGGCCCCGCGGAAAATGAACGGGAAGCCGAGCACGTTGTTGACCTGGTTGGGATAGTCGCTGCGCCCGGTGGCTATAATCACGTCTTCCCGGGCGGCTTTGGCTTCGTCATAGGTAATTTCCGGGTCGGGATTGGCCATGGCGAAAATAATCGGGCGGTCGGCCATGGAACGCACCATTTCCCGGGTCAGGATATTGGGGCCGGAAAGGCCGCAGAACATATCCGCTCCCCTCATGGCGTCTTCCAGGGTGCGCATGTCGGTATCAAAGGCAAATCGCTCTTTGTAAGGGTTCATGCCCTCTTTTCGGCCTTTATAAATCACCCCCTTGGTGTCCAGCAGGACGATGTTTTCCCGGCGGGCGCCTAACTCTATGTAAAATTCCGCGCAGGCAATCCCCGCCGCCCCGGCCCCGTTCACCACGATTTTAATATCTTCAATACGCTTTTTGGCAATTTCCAGGGCATTGAGCAGACCCGCGCCGGAAATGATCGCAGTGCCGTGCTGATCGTCGTGAAATACCGGGATATTCATCTGCTTTTTCAAGGTTTCTTCGATGTAAAAACATTCCGGCGCTTTGATATCTTCCAGGTTGATTCCGCCGAAGGTCGGTTCCAGCAATTTCACCACCTTGATGATGTCGTCCGGATCGTGGGAATCGATTTCCAGGTCGAACACGTCGATGTCGGCAAAGCGTTTGAACAAGACGCCCTTGCCTTCCATCACCGGCTTTCCGGCGCCTGCGCCAATGTCCCCCA
>WYBG01000113.1 GCA_011526015.1 Deltaproteobacteria bacterium
CGCACCCAGGAACTGAGATATTTTATAGACTCCCGCTTTCGCGGGAGTGACATGAAAAGCACGTAAATTGTCATTCCCGCGAAAGCGGGAATCCATGACAGGGTGACTTTTGCGCCATTGCGTTATTTCTTTTTCCAAAAGGAACTGCTTTCTCGAAATGAGCCGCTTTGCGGGCAGCCAACCCCCTGAATTGGCCAATTCAGTGCAATTTGACATGCGTCCTGTTGCGATTCGCGTAGCATCAGTTAAAAAAAAGTTGCCAGCCGTTTCCAGGGACGTTATTCCCCGTCATCGCCGATGGATTCCGTGGGGCAGGAGTCGATAGCATTACGCATGGCCTGCAATTCGGCGTCATTCTCCGGTTGCTTGAAAATGTAGGAATGGTCCTCCCCTTCGCGGATGTTCTCCGGCGCTTCGGTGATGCACAATCCGCAGTTGTCGCAATTCATGTCGATGTAAAATTTCCCCGGGGCGTTGTCGGCCCATTTTTCCGCTTTGTTGGCCATAAAAGGTCTCCTTTCGATGAAATGTTTGCGTACTCATTAGAATTTTCCCACTTACTGTCCGTTCGGCGCTCCAACATCGCGTTTTTTTGGGCTTCCAAACTATGAGATTGATCAGCCCGGAATATGATTTTGGTCAGCTTTTCGGCTAAAAAAGGGATTTTTTTGCCGGGTGCGCCGCCAGGTGAAGAAAATTTGCCCCGGGGAACTTCTTGCCGGAAATACCCGTGATTTGAACGCGCCGTTTTGGCGGCGATTTTCGCTCTTTGCTATTTGACTGAAAAACGCTAAACTTCCCCTAAAACGATATGCAAACCGGAGAAAAGGTATGCGCATTTCCGCTAAGAGCATGGTTGCTAAGTTGAAATTCCTGCCACAAAAGCACAAAATCACCAGGTTTTCACTAAAAATATTAAGATCGATTTGTGATTCCTTCGAATCTTTGAGCCTTTGTGGCATTTTTCAAACACCTTCCAAGATTTTATTCATCCCGTTGACGTTGCTGCCCCTCTTTGCCCCGGCGCAGCGCGAACCTTTTAACGCCGACAGCGCCTATGCGGCCGTAGAACACCTGTGCGCGGCCATCGGGCCCCGGCCAATGGGGTCGCAAAACGAGCGCCGGGCCTTGCAATGGGCGGTGGATGAATTCAAGCGCTTCGGCGCGGATACGGCATACGTAATGCCCATGCTGCAAGCGCAGGATGACATCAACACCCGCAGCGGCGTGGCGGTAGGGATTTTTCGCGGCGAGAGCGATTCGACTATCGTGGTGGGGGCGCACATCGACTCCAACCGCCGCGATAATCCCGGCGCCAGCGATAACGCCTCCGGAACCGGCTGCCTGGTGGAGTTGGCGCGTATCTGGGCCCGGGGCCCCCGGCGTTATACCCTTCTGTTCGCAGCTTTCGGAGGGGAAGAAGCCGGTTCGGTCGGTTCCGAATATTTTGTCGAGAATTACCCGGAAATCGAGAAGGTTGCCTTGATGTTGAATATCGACATGGCGGGCAGCGAAGGCTGGCTGATCCCTTTCATCGATGCAGATTCCCGGCAAACCCCCCGCTGGCTGGTGGAAGATTCCTACGCCATCGATCGGGCGTTAGGGTACAATGATCTGCAATATCCCACCCATTTTTTCTCCCTGAACGGGCTGTTCCCCGGCGGAGCCGCCGGCTCCGATCACACTCCCTTCATGGATAAAAACATTCCCGCAATCGATTTCACCGCCGGGATCAACATCGATCCTATCCACACCCCCCGCGACCGCCTCCAGTTTCTCAGCAAACCCATGCTGGCGCGCAGCGGGCGGCTGGTGGATGAGTTGATCGCCAAATACCAGGCGCAGGGCATTCCTGCGGAAACCGAAGGCCATTATATGCTCTGGGAAGTCTTTGGCGGGCGGTTCTACGTTCCCAACTGGCTGATTATCACGCTGGATATTCTGGCGCTGGCGCTGGGGGTCGCCGCCCTGCTGCAGCTCCGCAAGCACCGCTTGCAAATCGAAAAAAGCGGCCGGGCGCGCTTTCCGGGGCTTAAAGTAACCGTTCTGATGATTGTGATCGCGGTTTTCACCCAGTTAGGGGAGGCGGGAATGCAATTGCTGAAGGGGTTGCGCTATCCCTGGTTTACCCACCTGGATGAATACCTATGGTTCGCGGCGATTTGGGCCCTGGCAGGAATATGGGCGGCCGGGCAACTGACCCGCTTCTGGCGTTTTAGCGCTGATCCTTATCTATACGCCAGGCAGGCAATCATTCTTTTGATCCTGTTCATAATCGTATTTGGCATTGGAAGCCCCCGGGTGGCGCTCTATCCCGCCCTCACCTTGTTGATGTTTGCCCTGTTGATCAATCTTTCCAATCCCTTTTTGAAAATCCTGCTCGCGCTCCTGGCTCCACTGCCGATGCTGCGCTTGATGTTCATGGAAACCCTCCCGCTCTTTGCCCGCACCTTTACGGATGGCGGCTTCATGGTGAACGGGTTTATCCGTTCCTTTCTATACAGCGCCACGATTACCCTGGTGATGGTGATGTGGTTCCTGCCGGGGTTATTCATCTTTGCCCACACTTTCGCAGCGACGCCGCGCATGCGGGCTTTGGGGGCCTTTTTCCGCAAGCCGGCCGTTGGCCTGGTGGTACTATTGATGGTGGTCGGTTACGGCGGGTACGTGTATTCTTTGCCGGCTTACAGCGCCAAATGGCGGGCAGGAATTTTAGCGGAAGCGAAGTATGACCTTCGCAGCGGGGAGAGCAAATTCACCGTGCAAGGCAACGAATTTCTCCGCGACGTGTCGATTAGCGCAGATACCTTGCAACGTTTTTATGATGCCCGCATCGTGAAAGACGAACTGCCTTTGACTTTCCGGGCAGATTGGTTCTCCGTGAACGGCGCGCAAACCGTGCGCAAGGGGGAACAGGATACGGTTGAGCTCGATTGGCGGTTGATAAGCGCCCGCCCCTGGTACCGCGCCACGGTAACCCTGGCGTTGGATTCCCTGAAAATCGATTTCGTCGCCAGCGAACTGAACTACCGTAAATCCAGGGGGAAAGTGGTTTTTCGCTGGAGCGCCGAGCCGCCGGATACCCTGCATCTTGCTGCCACCCTGGTCGTTCCGCCGGGTCGAAAACTGATCCGTTCCGTGGAAGCCGTTTACCCGGAAACGCCGTTCCCGGTAAGCGTTGCCGCCGCCTACGCCGATGCGGTTTCCCGCACCGTCGTAACCCGCCGCGATACCCTGGCGCCGTAGGAGTGCAAAATTTATTTTGCACTGCCAGCGCATCCCGGAACGCCGCATGGGCGTTAACCTTAGCAATATTTGCAGAGAAAAGCGCAAGAATTCCCCTCCTTGCAAAGGCGGGGAATTTAACCGATTTCGCAAGCGAAATCGGTCAGGTTAACGCCTATGCTTATCATGCTTCCGGGGTTCCCGCTCGGTTTTACCCCGTTTCCGAAAAGCCGGTTGATCCTCGAAAGGGCGGCCGGCGCTGAATTTACCTTTGCGATGGCCGCTGAACCTTTTCTTCCGGTTGGCTTCCAGCCTGCCCCAATGGGCTTCCCGGGCTAACAACTTATCCACCCGCCTGGGGTTCAAGCCGATGAATTCCGGCCCGCTGGCCGTTTCCCGGCTCATCAGCAGGGACAGGGCTTTATTGGCAATTTCGATGACTTCCATCTCATTTTCCAGCTCCAGCAATACTTCCGTGGCGTGGTCTTCCAGGGGCTGGGAGCGCAGGGTATTGATCAGTTTGTTGATATTGGCGCGGTTCATTTCCCGCAGGGTGGGAATAAATTGCGGTTGAATATCCCCCACTCTTTTCTGAATACGCTGAATGTCCCGCAATTCATGGGGCGTTACCAGGGTGACGGCCGTGCCCTTTTTGCCGGCGCGCCCGGTTCTGCCGATGCGGTGAACGTAGCTATCCGGGTCGAAGGGAATGTGGTAATTGAAGACGTGGGTCACGTCTAAAACGTCTAAGCCGCGGGCGGCCACGTCGGTGGCGACGAGAATGTGCAGTGCGCCGGAGCGGAAGCTTTTCAGCACCTGCTCGCGCTGGCGCTGCACCATGTCGCCGTGCAATCCCTTGGCTAAAAAGCCCCGCGCCTCCAGCATGGCGCTCAGCCGATCCACCTCGCTTTTGGTGCGGCAAAACAGAAGCGCTTTTTGAGGCTCCATGCTGTCGATCAGCCGGATGGTGGCGTCATCCCGTTCGTGTTCTTCGATGACGTAATATTGCTGGGTAATTTCCTTACTGGTGACCGCGGCGTTGCTCACGCTCACGAACACCGGGTTGGAGAGAATTTTGTCCGCCAGTTTTTTGATCGGGGCCGGGATGGTGGCGGAGAACAACAGGGTTTGCCGTTGTTGGGGGAGATATTGGAAAATTTCTTCGATGTCTTCCAGAAACCCCATATCCAGCATCTCATCGGCTTCGTCGATGATCACCGTGGTCGGCTGGAAATTTTTGATCCGCCCGGAAGAGAGCAGGTCCAATAATCGTCCCGGGGTGGCCACCAGCACCTGGGCGCCGCGGCGAATTCGCTCTAATTGGCGGTCGTACGACTGCCCCCCGTACACCGCCACGGTTTGAATATTTTCGAACTTCCCTAAGCGATAGAGCTCGTCGCTGATCTGGTTGGCCAGCTCCCGGGTAGGGGCGATGACCAGTATTTCGATATTTCCGTTATGCTGCACCGCATTCATGGCCGGCAGGCCGAAGGCCGCGGTTTTGCCGGTGCCGGTTTGCGCCTGCCCGATCATGTCCGCCCCGGACAATATAATCGGAATCGCTTCCTGCTGGATCGGGCTGGGCGTCAAAAAACCCGCCGCCTTCACCCCTTTTAGAAGGCTCTCTTTCAGGCCGAACTCTTCGAATGCCCGGTAATCTTTCTCTACTTGCAACTGCATTTCCTCTTCCATCAAAGGTATCTCTTTCATTCTTTTTGTTTGTTTCGTGTCTTTCGCAGGCTGACGAGTTAATTACGTTTTTACAATTCGCATCGCGCCAATTTATTCACCTTGCTTTGCCGCCGGCTTCTCAAGAGGCAAAGGGAATTAATCTTTGCTGAGCTGCTGCAGAAGGGCAACAAATTGGCGCTAATGTAATATTGCCCGCAGAGGGTACCTACTGATATTTATCTTTATATTCCCGGGGTGCTTATCTTGACAATGTCACATTAGGATTTTTTTGACCCCGACAAATCGGGGCAGGCAAGGATTAACAGGATGATCAGGATTTTAGATTGGCTTTTCAGCCGGATATCTTATAGGTTTCACCAATTCCTATCATGTAAATCCTGTTCATCCTGTCTAAATCTTTAGAGTGTGTACCAAATTGCAGGAAATGATAGAAATTATAAGGAAGTTGTCATTCCCGCGAAAGCGGGAATCCAGTTTTTTCAAAGGTTTATGGATGCCCGCTTTCGCGGGCATGACAACTTGAAACGTATTTTCCTGTAAAATGGTACGCACTCAAATCTTTAAATGTGACATTGTCAAGTTATCTTATCGGAATAAGGGAGGGGAGGTAATAAGATTCATGCGCCGGGGCTTTCCTTGCCCGTAAAGCTTCATAACCGGCTCAAAAACTCCACCATTCGTTTCCGCTGCGCAACCTCCGGCAGCCGGCCGAAACCGGCCCGGACGTTATCCTGCACGTGCCGGGGATTGCCGGTGCCGGGAATCACGCAGGTCACCGCGGGGTGGCCCAGCAAATATTTCAGGAAGAATTGCCCCCAACTGGCGCAGTCGAATTCCTGCGCCCACTCCGGGAGCGCTTTCCCGCGCACCCGCGCAAAGAGGGAACCGCCTTCGTAAGGGCGATTGATCAGCACGGCGATTCCCAGGTCCTGCGCCAGGGGCAGCAAACGCTCCTCGGCGCGGCGCTCTTCCAGGGAGTAGGGAATCTGAATGAAATCCGGTTTTTCCGCTTCCATGATCCGGGCCATTTCCGCAAACGCGCCCGCGGTGTAGTGGGTAATACCCCAGTAGCGGATCGTACCCCCCGCTTTCATCTCTTGCAAGGTTTTGAGGTGGGCTTTCCAATCCACCAGGTTGTGGATTTGCATTAAATCCATGCGCGAGCGCCGCATCAGCCGGAAAGATTGCGCCATTTGCTCTTTCCCGGCTCCCTCGCCGCTGGTCCATACTTTCGTAGCCATGAACAACTTTGCATTAATGCCCAACTCTTCAGTCAATTCTCCCGTCACCGCTTCCGAACGCCCGTACATGGGAGAGGAGTCGATCACCCGGCCGCCGTTCTCGAACAGGATGATGAGCACGGATTTCAGGCGTTCCCGGGTTTCTTCATCCAGGCGTTCATCGAAGGTCTGCCAGGTGCCCAGGCCGACCACCGGTAATTTTTCACCGCCGGAGGGGATGATTCGAGTGATCATACGGGGTTTGCTTTCCGGTTCTTGCCCGATTGCTTTGCTCCCGAACGCCGCCATTCCCAACATGCCTAACCATCTTAAAAAACGTCTGCGCGACATCGCGCCGGGCGCAGGATAATCCAGATAGTCTATCCAATTTGTGGAAATCAAATGATTCATTGCTTTTGTGGGGATTAAATATTTTGCGTAGAGACGTAACGTAGAGACGTAACATGTTACGTCTCTACGGCCTACAATCAGGGTCAAACCGGGTGGATGATTTTATTTGAAGGGGAAAAAGGGAACCTTCATTTGCCCTTCCTTCTTCAACTGCTGGCTGAAGGTCTCCCACTTCATAAAGAAGAACAGTAGAAAAATAACGAAACCGACAAATAAGCCGATCACGTACCAGGCGAACGCCGCCGGGCACTGAAGAAACTGGTCTTTGATGAAGGTAATCACCACCCCGGCCACCAAAATGGCGACCAGCGCTGCTAACTCGGCGGCATCGGGTTTGGGATCGCGGCGAATTGCCCAGTGGAAAACGTAGCCCAGAATAATTCCTAGTAATCCTGCTGCAATACAGAAAACGGTCATAACGGCCTCCTGTGGTTATAATATGGTTAACAATGGATAATTTTTTCAGAGCCTCTCCGGCAAGTAGGAATACTCGCGGGAGCTTTGATTTTGTAAACGCGGCAATTTAACAGTTCCAAACCATTTATGCAAATTCGGCGGGATGAATTCTGCAAAAATCAACAAAGTATTGGCCGGCAGTGAGAAACCCTTTATCAACCCCCGGACCGGTTGGATATTTCTTCCCAAAAAAGAAGGGTTACGGTAGATGCGCCGTAACCCTTTGCTTTCTCGTGGCGCCTCCCAGAATCGAACTGGGGACACACGGATTTTCAGTCCGTTGCTCTACCGACTGAGCTAAAGCGCCAAATCAAAATCGGCTGGGAATATAACATTCCCTTTCCCGGTAAATCAAGGCATTTTTTGTGCAACCGGATGCTATTTTTGCAATGCTACGGGCAAAGCATTCGATGCACAAAATTGCCTGAAAATTTCGAGCAGTTTCCCGAATGCTTTGCCCCTACGAAATCATCGGATTGGCCTTTTCCGGATCAACGCCTAACTCTGCAATCGCCTTGGCAACCGCTTCCGCTTTGATCTCCCCCCGTCTGGCCAGTTGGTGCAGCACCGCGATGGCGATGCACTCCGCGTCCACTTCAAAAAAACGCCGCAGCGCTTCCCGGGTCTCGCTGCGCCCGAATCCGTCGGTTCCCAGGGCGTACAATCCCCCCGGGACCCAGTGGGAGACCTGATCGGCCAGCCCTTTCAAATAGTCGGAAGCGGCGACGAACGGGCCTTCCTCTTTTTCCAGGAGCGCAGTGATATAGGGCTTGCGGGGCGTTTCGGCGGGATGGAGCATGTTCCAGCGCTCCACCGCCAGGGCTTCCCGCCGCAGTTGGTTGTAGCTGGTGGCGCTCCATACGTCCGCGGCGACGCCGTATTTTTCATCGAGGATTTGCTGCGCCCGCAGCGCTTCCCGCAAAATCGAGCCGCTGCCGAAAATGTGGGCTTTAGGACGGTTCTTTTTCTTGCCCCTGTCTTTGGCCGGCGCTGCCACAAATTTATATAGACCTTTGATAATTCCATCTTCTACCCCCTTGGGCATGGCGGGCATGGGAAAGTTTTCATTGCCCACGGTGAGGTAGTAAAACACGTCTTCGCGGTCGAAATACATGCGTTTAAGACCGTCCTGGATGATCACCGCAATTTCATAAGCCCAGGCGGGGTCGTAGGTAATGCAGTTGGGGATGGTACTCGCCAAAACGTGACTGTGGCCGTCCTGGTGCTGTAAACCCTCCCCGTTCAGGGTGGTGCGCCCGGCGGTTCCGCCGACCATAAATCCGCGCCCGCGCTGGTCGCCGAACGCCCAGGCCAGGTCGCCGATGCGCTGAAAACCGAACATGGAGTAGAAAATGAAAAAGGGAATGGCGTCCACCCCGTAATTGGCGTAAGCGGTGCCGGCGGCGGTAAAGGAGGCCATGGAACCGGCTTCGGTAATGCCTTCTTCCAAAATCTGCCCGTTTTTAGCTTCGCGGTAGAACAGGAAGGCGTCCGCGTCCACCGGCTCGTAGAGCTGCCCCTTGTGGGAATAAATCCCGATCTGGCGGAACAGGAACTCCATCCCGAAGGTGCGCGCCTCGTCGGGAACGATGGGAACGATGCGCTTGCCCACCTTCGGATGTTTGATCAGCAGGGAGAGCATCCGCACAAAGGCCATGGTAGTGGAGACTTCCCGCTCGCTGCCGGTGAAGAACTCGTCGAAAAAGTGCAAATCCGGAACTTCCAGGGGTTCGGCGAGGGTTTTACGGGCCGGCACAAAACCGCCCAACTCGCTGCGCCGCTCTTTAATGTATTTGATCTCCGGGCTGTTTTCCGCGGGGCGGTAGAAAGGGCTTTCCGCCAGCCGGTCATCGGGAATGGGAATATCGAAGCGGTCGCGGAAATGGCGCAGCTCGTCATCATTCAATTTTTTCTGCTGGTGGGTAATGTTTTTACCCTCCCCGGCCTCGCCCAGCCCGTACCCTTTAATGGTTCGCGCCAGAATGACGGTTGGCGCGCCCTTGTGTTCCACCGCGTTGCGATAGGCGGCATAAACTTTCACCGGATCGTGCCCGCCCAGGCGCAGCTTTTTGAGCTGCTCGTCGGAATACTGCTCTACTAATTTTAGCAATTCGGGATACTTTCCGAAAAAGTGCTCCCGCAAATAGGAGCCGGGTTCGACCACGTATTTCTGGAGATACCCGTCCACCGTTTCCTCAAAGCGCCGCACCAGCAATTCCCGCGCCTCGCTCTGCCAGAGGGGGTCCCAGTCCGATCCCCAGATCACTTTGATGACGTTCCATCCCGCCCCCCGAAATACGGTTTCCAGTTCCTGAATAATGTTCCCGTTGCCGCGCACCGGCCCGTCGAGCCGCTGCAAATTACAGTTTACCACGAAAATCAGGTTATCGAGGTGCTCCCGGCTGGCCAGGGTGATGGCGCCTAAGGTTTCCGGTTCATCGGTTTCCCCATCGCCCAGGAACGCCCAGATATGCTGCCCGGAGGTATCCTTGATCCCGCGGTCGTGGAGGTAGCGGGCAAAGCGCGCCTGGTAAATCGCGGAAATGGGCGACAGCCCCATGGAGACGGTAGGGAACTCCCAGAAATCCGGCATCAGCCAGGGGTGAGGATAGGAGGAGAGCCCCCCGCCCTTTTCCATCTCCCGCCGGAAGGCTTCCATGTGGCTGCGGTCGATGCGCCCTTCTAAGAATGCCCGGGCGTAAATTCCCGGCGAAGCGTGGCCCTGTATATAGACCAGGTCGCCCGAAAAATCATCCCCTTTAGCGCGAAAGAAATGGTTGAATCCCACTTCATAGAGGGTGGCGGCGGAGGCGTAAGTGGAAATATGCCCCCCGATGCCGGGGTACTTTTTGTTCGCCCGCACCACCAGGGCCATGGCGTTCCAGCGGATAATGCTCTTGATCCGCCGTTCGAGCTGGCGATCCCCGGGGTAGCGCGGCTGGTCTTCCACCGGAATGGTGTTAATATAGGGGGTATTGGGAAAGAAGGGCAATTCCTGGCCCTTGAAATAGGTATATTGAAATAGTTGGCTGAGCAAAAACCGGGCGCGGTCTGCCCCGCGATGGGTGAGAACCTGGTCGAGGGCTTCCAGCCACTCCGCGGTCTCTCCCGGATCTATATCGCCTTCGGTATGGATATTTTCCGATATTTCTGTTTCTTGAAGTTCGTACTCTGTCATCAGAATGACTCCTTTAGATTATTAGCAGCTTCTTTTGATCGCTTATAGCGGCGAAGAATATAAACACTTTATGGGTATGAAACAAGCGATGAAGGGCAGGGTACAATTGGCAATTGGCAATTGGTAATTGGCAATTGTCAATTAGAGCGGCAGGTAAGGGTAAATTGTCTGCCGCCCTGTTTACTGCCGCTGGCGAAAGGTCCACAGGTCGTTCAGCACGAAGTTAAACAGCATTCCCACCCCGATGCCGATCAAATTAGAAATCAGGTAATAAATGCCCGCCACTTCGGTGAGGAACACCAACAGCAGCCAGTTGGCCAGCACCGCGCTCACGCCCACGGAGATATGATATTGAAGAAATTTCCGAAAAAAGGATTTGCCCATCCGGTCGCGCCAGGTCCAGTAGTTGTTCAGCAAAAAGTTGGTGAGGATGGAAAACTCGATGGCAAAAACGCTGGAGACCATGTAATGGATGCGGGCGTAATGGGTGAGCAGGTACAATACTCCCATATTGACCAGCACGCCGCTGCCCCCGACAACGGCAAATTTGAGCACCCGGGGATTCCGGAGATTCTTTTTTATATAGTCGGCGATTGTTTGCATCAGTCTTTGAAATCTATGGTTAGAAAAATTTTGCGGTATTTTCAGGGAGTATGGATTGCCGGATGGCTAAATTGCTAAATGGTTGAATGGTTTTAGGGGGTAATGCCGGAAAACGGCCAGGAAACTAACCATTTAACCATCCAGCCATTAAACCATTCCACCATCGTTACAAGATATACATGGCGGATACGGTCTTCTGCTCGATCACCTCGACCATGCCTTCCCGGGCGCTGCCCAGGTACTCCAGCGCCGTAGCCAGGGCCAGTTCCGGGGTGTTGTTCTCCTCGCTCAAGTGCCCCAGAATCACCCGCTGCAAGCGGGGATGGAGAATCTCTTGCAGTAATTCCCCGGCGTTATGGTTGGAGAGATGGCCGGTGCGCCCGGCGATGCGTTCCTTCAATTCCCAGGGATAGGGGCCATTAAACAGCATATCGGAATCGTGGTTGCTCTCCAAAATCAGCACGTCGGCCTGCCGCACCTGCTCCCGCACGCCCTCGGTCACCACTCCCAGGTCGGTGCAGAGCACTAAGGCCCGGGAATTTTCCCGGATCACGAAGCCGAAAGTCGGCTGGCAATCATGGGAAAGTGGGAAGGGCGTGAAGGTGAGGTCCTTCACCTGAAAGGGTTGATGCCACGGAACAACCGCCTGGCCGGGTTTGAGCAAAGGGGTAATGCTGTCGAGGGTATCCGGGTGCGCCATTACGGGAATTTTATGGCGATGAGCCAGCACGCCCACCCCGCGAACGTGATCGGTATGGGCGTGGGTGAGAATGATCGCATCGATGGCGGCCGCATCCACGTCTATGCTTTGCAGGCGCTCCTCGATTTTCCGGGCGCTCAGCCCCACGTCGATCAAAAAGCGCCCGTAAGCGGATTCGATGAAAACCGAATTTCCTTTGCTGCCGCTGGCCAGGATGCAGAATTTCATAAGCGGTATCTTATCCGTGTTGGTTAAGTTTAGAGAGTATGTTGATAAGGGCAGAAGCAGGCAATTTTACCCTTAACTCCCTACTGCTCCTGTAATTGCCAATTGCCAATTGCCAATTTTATCCTGCTCCTATCCCTCTAAAGCTCCCGGCTGCCCGGCTTGATCAGGGGTTTTTTCTGCAGGCAGAGGGGGCAATTTTCCGGCTTGTAAGTAACCGCTTTCGTGGAATACACCGCAAATACCGGCACGTCTAACTTATGTTTGCCCCCGCTGCGGTCCACCACGCAGCCCACCCCGATCACGAACGCGTCGCTGGCTTCCGCCAATTCCACTAATTCTTTCACCGTTTCCCCGGTGGTCATCACGTCTTCCACGATCAGCACGTTTTCGTGCGGTTCCAGAGTGAATCCCCGGCGAAAGTCCATTTTGCCCCCTTCCCGCTCGGCAAAGATGCTGCGCACGTTCAACTGCCGCCCCACCTCTTGCGCCACCACAATGCCGCCGATGGCCGGGGAGATCACCACGTTGATGGTGTCTTTTTCTTCATGATACGCTTCCACGATATCCCCGCAAACCTGCTGGAGATAGTGAGGATGCTGCAGCAGCAGGGCGCACTGAAAATACTGCGGGCTGTGCAGCCCGGAAGTGAGCTGAAAATGCCCGTTTTGCAGCGCCCCGGTTTGCTCTAAAATACGGACGATGTCCTGCGTTTCCATGCCGAATTTCCTTCGCATTTTTGAATTATTGGGCTACCGGGAGATTGAAAGGTAATGCGTAA
>WYBG01000114.1 GCA_011526015.1 Deltaproteobacteria bacterium
CCCCCCTACCTCATATACACGTCCACGTAATCCCACACCCCGTCGCAGGGGCTTTCGCCCTCCTGCATGCGCCAGTAGCGCCGCCCCTCGTAGCTGCGGAAGGTGTAACGCCCTTCCCGAACGCAGGGGTTGCCGTCGTTGTTGCCGGAGACTTTGGTGGTAATTTTACCGTTGAAAATGAAGCCGTTCGATTCCACCTTCTCGATCACCCCCTCGATCCGCAGGTACCCGTCGCCGCCACGCTCCCGCTGCTCGCCTTTGATGCTGAGCAGTCCGGAGTGGTCCGCGGTGACGGTCGCCTTTCCGAAATAATCCCAACTGATCCATTGCAAGGAGAAGAGGTGGTCGCCCAGCAGCGCTTCATAGGTGCGGCGATCCGCCACCTGGGTTTTGAAGGAAAGCTGGTCGTAAATGCTGGTTTGCGAATCCTGCGGATTCAGGGTGTAAGAACGGAAGGTGAGGATTTGGGCGGTAACGGTTTCGGTAACCGGGGCATACCCCTCCCGGGAAACAGAAATTTCGTAAGTTTCCCCCACGGTGACCGGGAAGGTTCTCTGGCTGCCGCTTCCCACGCCGGGATAAACCGGGGTTGCCGAGCCGGCCTGCCGCACGCTGACCTGGGCGTCTTCCGGGGTGACGGAAATCTTCAGCTCTCCCGGTTTTTTCTCCGGCTTCAATTGGATAGATAAGGTGGTTACTTCATCTTCATAGATCCAGGCGGTTTGCCGGGCGCTCTCGTACCCCTCTTTCGAGGCGGTAACGGTGTATTCCCCGGCGGGAAGGCGGTAAGCGAAACTGGATTCATCCGATTCCTCCTCATCGAGGGCGGCCTGCGCCGGAATGATTCGATAGGATGGCTTCGCCGGGGAGGAAACCCCCAATCGGCGATGTTTCGGCATGCCGGCTTCCGGGGAATTGAGGGGGGTGATATCTTCCGGCGAAACCTCCGGCGAATAGACCTCCACATACGCTCCCGCGGGGCTAACCCGCACCGCCAGCTCGCCATACCCGGTCGCAAAAAAGAAATAATAAACCGTCAGGAGCGCCAGAAGCAGCAGCGCCGGCGCGGCGATCTTCACCCAGGCGGGGAGGTTTTTGAAACCTCCCCCGCTCCCATCGCCGCGATATACCTCGGTTTTGTCGATGCCCCCTGCGACCGCGGTTTTGTCGATGCTCACCTCGGTTTTCGGAATGAGCGATTTGGAGGGCTTGCCGGCTTTGGCGGTTTTGGCCGGCGGCGCGCCGGCCGCCGCTTCCAGGCTCTGCTGCAGCTCGCTGATGGACTGAAAGCGTTTGGCGGGGTCTTTTTCCAGCGCCTTCAGCACGATCTTTTCCACCGCCTCGGGAATGGCCAGGTTGGGGCGGAATTTGCGCGGGGGAACCGGTTTTTCTTTCACGTGCTTCATCAGCAGTTGGAACGGGGTTTCCGCCTGGAAGGGAGTCTCCCCGGTAAGCAGCTCGTACATGATGATTCCCAGGGAGTACACGTCCGAGCGGTGATCTAAGGGTATCCCCTCCACCTGCTCCGGGGACATGTACTGGGGGGTGCCGATGATCATCCCGGTCTGGGTGAGCCGGGTGACGTTTTGCTGCTCCCCCACCACCTTGGCGATTCCGAAATCCAGCACCTTCACCTCTTCGGAACCGTCTCGTTTGCGCGATAAGTAGATGTTACCGGGCTTCAAATCCCGGTGGACGATGCCCAGCTCATGCGCTTCCGCCAATGCGTAACACACCTGGCGAATAATGTTGGCGAAGCGCGGCAACCCCAGCGGGCCGCTTTTGCGGATGACGTCATCCAAACTCTCTCCTTCGATGTATTCCATCACCAGGAAGGAGAGGTTGTCTTCCACCCCGAAGTCGTAAATATGGATGGAATTGACGTGGCGCAATTTGCTGGTGGTTTTCGCTTCCCGCTGGAAACGTTTCAGCGCCTCTTCGTTGACGGTCATTTGCGGGTGGAGGATCTTGAGCGCCACGATCCGTTCCACGCTGGTTTGCATGGCTTTGTAAACCACCCCCATGCCCCCTTCGCCCAGCTTCTGCAGGATTTCATAGCGACCGGCGATGGTCTTGCCGATCATCTGGTCATTTTGCTCCATAAACCTTGCTCATGTTAGTACAAAGCGATATTTTGTTGGTGATTCTATCCTCAATTAAAGGATAAGGGTTGAAGGGTAAAGGATCAATAAGATTTTAAAGCAGGTGTTTAAATTGGGCAGAAAATACACCTTTCCCCATGGAGAATTTCCCCGGAAACGATCTCGCTCCCCCTGAACGGTTAAAGCGGCCAAATGTAATCATTTTTTTTTAAACTGCAAACTTTTTGATGTTTGATTTTGTCAAATGTTTGAAACTGGCGGAAAGATATGGATGCTCGCGAGACCGAATTGATTAAACGCGCCCAGCGCGGCAGCCCGGAAGCCTTCGATGAACTGGTGCGGCTGCACGACCGGCAGATTTTGCAGATGATCTACAGCATCGTGGGAAACCGGCAGGACGCCGGGGACGTGTACCAGGAGACCTTCATCCGCGCCTTTTCCCGGATTTCTACTTTCCGCTTCGAGAGCGAGCTCAGCACCTGGCTGGGACGGATCGCCATCAACCTGGCCTTGAATTGGCGGAAACGGCTGCACCGGAAAAATGTCTTCTCCCTGGAAGCACAAACCGAATCCCCGGAAGATTTCCCCCGGGAAGTCCCCGCGGAGGGAGAAGAAGACGCCGTGGATGCTCTGTTGAACCGGGAGTTGAACCGTCAGGTAGAAAACGGCCTGCGCCGGCTGCCGGCGCAGCAGCGAACCGTGTTCATTCTCAAACATACTCACGGTTACAAGATCAAGGAAATTTCGGAAATGCTCGGCTGCGCGGAAGGGACCGTGAAAAACCAACTCTTCCGGGCCGCGGAGCGGCTGCGGCAAATGTTGCAGCCCTACCTGGAAACGCCTTCTTAGACCTCAAAGGTTTTGGAAACCTTTGAGGTCTCTTGAACCTTTGAGGCCTTTGGAAGACAATCAAATCGGGTGTACTGATGAAAGCACATGAAAAGTATCGTAAAAATCTGGCGCTGCACGCGTTCGGGGATCTGAACGAAGCGGAACGAACCGAACTGGAAGCGCACCTGGCCCATTGCGCCGAATGCCGGGCGGAGCTGGAGCAGCTTCAGGCGCTGCGCCGGGCCGCCGCGGCGCGGCCCTCCTGGGGGCCGGACGAAGCCACCCTGCAAAGCCTGCGCAATAAGGTTTCTCGCCAAATCCGCCGGCGGGAACCTCAACCCACCGGTTTCCTCCGGCAATGGTGGAATTTCCTCCAACCGGCTCCGCTGCTGCGGATCGGTTTGGCGGCGGCGCTGTTCATCATCGGCTTTTTCCTGGGGCGGCAGGGCCTGACCTCGAAGCCGGGGAACACCGAAGCGGTTTTGCAGGATTTGTTGACTGCCAGCGGCCAGATCCAATCCGGCAATAGCGCCGTGAACCCCCTGCTGGCCAGCGTGGAGCGGGTCGAATTCGACTCCCAGACCGGGGGAATCCGGATCTTCTACACCACCTTGAACGACATCGAACTGCGCGGGAACCTGCTGCGGCAAACCGGCGACGGCGCGGCCATTCGCCAACTGCTGCGGGAAGCGTTGTTAGAAGAACAAAACCCCGCGGTGCGCCTGCACGCGGTGAAGGCGGTGGAATCCCTGGCAGAGCAAAACGCCCCCCTGGAGGGAGACATCATCGAAGCGCTGGCGGCGCTCCTGGAGAAAGAGCAAAACCCGGGCGTGCGCCTGAAAGTGCTGCGGGCGCTCAAACACGCCCAGCCCCGGGCGGGCTTGAAAATCACCCTGCTGCGCATTTTGTTGAACGATCCCAATCCCGCCCTGCGAATAGAGGCGCTGGAAGGCCTGCTGAGCGGGGAATTGAGCGCCGAGGACCTGAATATTCTGAAAAAAATCGCCCGGCAAGATTCCAATAGCTACGTGCGCTCCCTGGCCGAACAGGCGCTGGTTAAAGCGGAGAAGGCGCCGGCGCCATCGAATATCTGAAGCCGGCCCGGAAACTGGAGCGGGAAGCGGGGGAACGGAGAAGCGGAGAGGGGGAGAAGGGGAGAGGGGGAGAAGCGGAGAGTTTATTCCTTGTCGCCGCCGGCAAATCGTTATTCACCGGCTCTCCGGTTCCCCGCTTCACCGGTTCACTACTTCCGCGGGGAATAAGTTTGAATAAAAACAACCAAAGGAGTCTTATATGAAACACACATTCCTTTCCAAATGGCTGATCCTGGCCGCGTGGGTAATTCCCCTGCTGTTTTACGCCCAGGACATTCGCAAAGAGAACGGCCGCTTCACCTCCCAGGTGATTAAAACCTTCACCGTGGGAAGCGGGGGGCAGCTCATTCTGGACGGTTTTTCCGGGGACGTGACGATTTCCTCCGGGGATCAATCTACCGTGGAGGTGCGGGAGACGCTGCGGATGGACGTTCCCTCCGAAACCGAAGCGCGGGAAATCCTGGAGCGCGCCCAAAGCAGCTACAGCGTATCCGGCAAGACCATCCGGATCGAAGGCCGCGGCAGCGACCGCTGGGTGAGCCGTCTTATCGACATCAAACTTCCCCGGCCTTTTGACCTGGATATCGGAACCTCCAACGGAGACATCGAGGGGCAAAATCTGCAAGGCGCCCTGCGCCTGCACACCTCCAACGGGGACATCACCCTGGCCGCGGTCGCCGGGGAAGTCCGCTTGCAAACCTCCGCGGGGGATTTGCGCCTGGAAGACATCGACGGGCCGCTGGATGCGGCCACCTCCGCAGGCGACGTGGAATTGCGCAACGCGCAGGGAGCCGTTGACCTGCGCACCTCCGGCGGCGATATCCGCGCCTACAACCTGCTGAAAGACGCGATTTTGAAGACCGCCGGGGGAGACATTTACGTGGAGAAAGCCGGGGGAAACCTGATTGCGAACACTTCCGGCGGCGACATCGAAGTGCGGGAGTGCGCGGGTGAAGCGGAGCTGCGCACCTCCGGCGGGGATATCGACGCCCGGGGCGTGGGCGGCAGCCTGCAAGCCCACACCAGCGGGGGCGATGTTAGCGGTGCGGATTTGAACGGCGCGGTAACCGCCCGCACCAGCGGGGGGGACGTGGAGCTTCGGAAAGTCAACGGGGCGGTGCGCGCGGCCACTTCCGCGGGGGACATCGAGGCGGAAATCACCCTGCAAGATTTCAAAAAGGAGCAGCGGATCGATCTGCAAAGTAGCGCCGGCAGCATCCGCCTGACCATCCCGGAAAAGCTCCCCGCGAGCATCAGCGCGGAGATATTCGACGCCGGGGGGCGCTGGAAACGCTATGACATTTACAGCGACTTTCCGCTCACCCGGCAGGAAGAAGCCCGCCGGGGAAGCCTGCGCATGAGCGGGGAGATCAACGGCGGCGGGGGCGAAATCCGCCTGGAGACCACGAACGGCGATATTCATATTTTGAAAGGCAAATAAATCCAAAAACCGTAGAGACGTTGCACCGCAACGTCTCTACCATCCAATTCAACGAACAAGGAGAAAAAAATGAACGCAAAATCGAATGCTGCGCGATGGTTCGCAACAGCGGCGCTGCTGGCGCTGCTGACCCTCGGCGCAGTCGCCCAGGACGCGGGTGAGGTGATCGAAAAATCCTTCAAAGTGGGGGAAGGCGGCTTGCTGACCGTGGCCAGCGACATGGGCTCCATCGAAGTGGAGGCGCTGGGCGGCGACATGGTGCAGGTGAAGGTGATCCGCGAGCCGGAAACCTGGAGCAAAAAGGAAGCGGAAGAGATGCTGAAGAATTTCCAGGTGGATTTTTCCCACCAGGGCAAGGACGTGCGGGTGGAAGCGCGGGTGAAAGGCCGTTGGGAAGACCGCCACGGCGGCTGGCGGGTGCAATTCATCATCAAAGTGCCCCGGAAGTATAACGTGAACCTGAACACCGCCGGGGGCAGCATCTCCGTGGGCGACCTGGAAGGCGAGGTGGTCGCGGAGACCGCGGGGGGCAGCCTGAACTTCGGGGACATCAAAGGCCCGGTGCGGGGGCGCACCGCGGGGGGCAGCATCTCCCTGGACGGCTGCGTCGGCACTGCGGATATTAAGACTTCCGGCGGCAGCATCACCATCGGGCAGGTGGAAGGGGACGTGAACGCCCGCACCTCCGGGGGCTCCATCAGCATCCGGCAGGCCAAAGGCAGCGTGCTGGCGGAAACCTCCGGCGGCAGCATCGACGTGGATGAGGTGATGGGCAACATCGAAGCGAGCACCTCCGGCGGCTCCGTGGAAGCGACCATCAGCAAGCAGCCCAAAGGGGATTGCCGGCTGGAAACCTCCGCCGGGAGCGTGACGGTGTACCTGGCCGGGGACATCGCCGTGGACCTCGACGCCCGCTCCAGTTGGGGCAAGGTGGAGTGCGATTTCCCGGTGAGCGAGCGTAGCGGCTCGGAAGAATCCGCCCTGAGGGGGAAAATCAACGGCGGGGGGCCGAAGTTAGCCTTGCGCACCTCCAGCGGGAAGGTGCGGATTCGGAAGATGTGAATAGCTTGACAATGTTAAATTTTACCGCAGAGTTCACAGAGATCGCTGAGATTTATAGCTTTTTAAAAAAGGTAGCCCTCTGCGTTCTCTGCGGTAAAATCTGTAATTTAACATTGTCGAGATAGGATCAATTCGGGGGCCAGGATTTTTACGGAAAGCCGGATAAACGATGAGTGATGCGTGACCAGTGATCCGTGAAAAATCATGCTTCACCGGTCACTGTTAGGCGGTGACACTTCATACCCCCGGCTGCGGTGGGACATCGTACCCCCGCAACGAGTGGATTAATTGATCAAATAACGGCCATAAATTCCTTGTGCGTAGAACTCACAAGGAGTTTTTATGGCTAAAGAAACAACAGAAAAAACTCGTGAACAGATTATTGCACTCAAAGATCATGGAGTGACCCTCTCCCAGATCGCCACGAAACTGGGCTTGAGCCATGGTTGCGTCAGAAAATTTTGGCGACGGTTTCGTGATCTGGGTAAAGAAGGGCTTAAACGGCTTTCACGACGTCCCCAAAAGACAGTTTCACATCAGATGTCGGAACGTATGCGCACAGCAATTCTGGAAATCAAACGCCAGCATCTTGGCTGGGGCGGGCAGTTCATTCAGGGAGAACTGCGCCGTCGCAGATTTAAAGTGATACCGCATCGGCGTACCATCGAACGCTTTTTGCATCAGTATCCTGAATTCCCCTGGCAGACGCACCGCAAGCGCCAACCGCTGCAAGATGCTCGTCGCGCTACCCGCTTACATCAGTTGTGGCAGATGGATTTTATCGTCGAGCAGAAGCTGCATGGCGCGGAGCAAAAATACTCTTTCTTGCAAATTCGCGACATGGCTTCCACCCGCTCAATCTTAAAACGTCCGTTGCCCGAAGGACGTTGTGCGCTAACCTCCAAAGAAACGATCCCTCTTGGTCGGCAGGCTTTTAGTAAAACGGGCTTTTTGCCGGAGGCGATCCGCACCGATCACGGCTCGTGTTTTATCGGTGTAGAGAAACATAGTTTCCCCAGTGACTTCACCCTCTACTTATGGGGGCTTGGCATCGAGCACGAACTAATTCCGTTACGCCGCCCGGCAAAAAACGGCGGCATCGAACGTGATCAGCGAACCTTCGGGGAGCATTTCATTGCCGACTATCAATTCAACTCGCACCAGCAACTCCAGGATGATGCGGAAGCTTTCGGCAAGTTTCAGAATCGTTATGTTCCCTCGCGTTCGGTGCGCTGTCAGGGGCGCACGGCTAACGAAACAGCCGCTCAACTTGAGTGCAAAGCCCAGCCATACAAACCGGCGCAGGAGGTCAGGCTGTTTTCCGTTGATCGGATTTACGCCAAACTCTCTCAACTGCGCTGGCCACGCCTGGTCTCCGGCAACGGATACGTCACCCTCGGACACTACCGATATTATGTTGGATGGGCCTGGAAGGGTAAAGAAATCGAAATCCGTTTTGACCCGCAAAGTAAGGAGATCATCTTCTGTTCTTCCACTCAGGATGAGATCAAGCGTTGGCCGATTCGCGGCATCAGCTATGAAGAGATTGTCAAAGAACCAAATCCTGGACGCAACAGCCAGGCACCGACCCGCACCAGGAAAACCGAACCCTCACCAGCGACTTGAGAGCTTGGGGGTACGATGTCCCACCGCAGCCGGGGGTATGAACTGTCACCGCCTAACAGTCACGCATCACGGTTCAATCTCTTAATTCCCGTAAAAATCTTGGAAGAGTCATTTTTAATTATCTTCCCGTAGCCCCGGCGATCTCGTACAGTTTGGGAATATTCAACAATTGGATTTTATCATCCTCCAACCGGATGATCTTCTCTCGCACCAGGTTGCACATCAGGCGCTCCATAATCGTCTCGCTGATGCGCACAAAATTGGCCAGGTCGCCGATGGATAGCACCACTTTCAGGAAATCGTTACTGTCCGTTCCGTAGGTTCCTCTCAGCATGAGCAGGGTTTCCGCCAGCCTTTCCCGGCAAGACTTTTGCGCAATTCCGGAAATATTCTGCTCTACCACCTCGATTTCATAACAAATATGCTTCATCACCTCGATGAGAACGTCCGGGTTGCTTTTGATGAAGGGAATAAAATCGTCTTTATGAATGAAACAGGCGGCGGTTTTTTCCAGCGCCGACGCCGAATTTGCATAAAACTTCCCGGTGAAAAGGCTCAACCCCAGAATATACCCCGGGCTGGCCAAACGGGTAATGTACTCTTGTTGGTCTTTTCCCCGCTTGCTCACCTTCACTTTGCCGGAGTACAGGCAATATACCCCGTCGGCGGATTCCCGCTCCCGGAATAGAACCTCGTCTTTCTCGAAGAACAACAATCGCCGGCTCGGGAAAGAGCGTTCCAGCGTTTCATGGCTGCAATTATGGAAGGGGGTCAGGTTCAGAATCTGGCAGGTAATGCACTCTAATTGCGCCGGTTCTCTTTCCCTGTTTTTCGGGTGGGTTTTTACTCTGTCCAGGTACATGTTTCACCTTCCTTATCTCTATAGAACCCCGGGAATTTCATCCGGTTAAAAATTACCCTGTCTTCGCACGCCAAAACAATGACATTCGTCAGGAAAAAACATGATCTATGATAGGGTTTTTCATCAAAACCGCTTCAAAGGGCTTGCCGGCTATGGTTTCCGGGGATTGATCGGGCAGAGCGATAACTGAGGTTACGCAGTTTGCCACAGAGACACAGAGAACACAGAGTTTTAATCACTTTTTTAGTGTATTTGCTTCCGGTGTGGGCTTAGGCTCAATAAATATTTGATTTTCTCTGTGCCCTCTGTGACTCTGTGGCGAATTCTTTTGGCCTGCGTAACATCAGGTGATAATTTTGCGGGGGAATTCGTTGGACAAAAATTGCCGTCACTTTCTTCCGGGGGATATCATCTATTATATTGGTCGCGGTAATTATTCCGGGGAGGGAAACGTAAAAAAGGCGGCAAATAAATTGCGCATACAAGAGCGAACTTCTAACTTTTTCCGGACCTATGCTGATTGACTATCCGGCCATTTTCCTGATCGGTTTCCTGGGGGGCTTCGGGCATTGCATCGGGATGTGCGGCGGCTTTGTGATGGCCTATTCTATCAAACTCAACAGCGGCCAGCCTTCCCCGGCCAAAGCGCTTATTGCCCCCCATCTATTATATAATATGGGGAGAATCTCTACCTATACGCTTCTGGGACTGCTATTCGGCCTGGCCGGGGAAATCCTGGGAATCCGGCTGGGCATCATCAACTACCAGGGAGCGCTGCAGGTAATTGCCGGCCTGCTGATGGTCTGGATGGGGCTGGATTTCGGCGGCTGGATTCCTCCCCTTTCCGCTAATTATTTCCCCGGCTACAATCGCTTCAAACAACTGGCCGGCTCCCTGCTGAATCGCGTCAACCGGAAAAACGTTTTCGTATTGGGAGTGATCCTGGGATTTATTCCCTGCGGATTGGTGTACGCCGCGGGGGCCAAAGCCGCCGCCGCCGGAACCGTCCTGGGGGGTATGTTAACCATGCTGATTTTCGGCCTGGGAACCATCCCGGCAATGGTGCTGGCCGGGGTCGGGGCCAGCTTTCTCACCGCAAAATTCCGCCAGCGCCTCTTTCGCATCGCTACCGTTCTGGTCATTTTGATGGGGGCCATGACCGTTTACCGCGGAATTCAGCACCTCACCCACCCGCAGCCAACCCAGCAGCACGGCGCGGACGCTCAATCCCACCACTAACGGCGCGTTCGCCGGGATTTGCCCGCCCTTCCTCGCCGCATTAACTTGAAAATCCGGAGCTTGATTGGAATCTTAAAATTTCCTCTTTCATGTATTGTGAAGGATTTCATATATTGGAAACTTGTGAGGCTGAGGTTACGCGCCCTCTACGGTGCGGGGATAAAACCCCCTCACAACTGCAAGCGATGATGGGCGGTTTTTAGAAACAGATTCGGTCGATGATGCTTCAATCGCCACGCCAGAATTTGCCGGAAGAAGTAAGCGCCCCGGCGATAGAGACAGCGGAAAAGACCTGCTACCACTGCAGCCTCCCCTGCCCCGGGGAGGACATTGCCATCGGCGACAAATATTTTTGCTGCCGGGGCTGCCGCATGGTGTACGAGATACTGCAGGCCAGCGACCTCTGCCAATATTACCGGCTCAGCGAAAAGCCCGGCGTCTCTCCCAAAGAATTCAACTCCGCCGCCCGTTTTGCCTATTTAGATGATGAGAGCGTGCGCGCACAACTCCTGGAATTCCGCGACGGGAAAACCGCCAAAGTTACTTTTCGCATTCCGGAGATCCATTGCAGCTCCTGCATTTGGCTGTTGGAAAAGCTGTACCAAATCAACCCCGCCATTCTTTCCTCGCGGGTAAATTTTTTGCGCAAGGAGGTTTTCATTACCTACGCGGAGGAGAAAATCTCCCTGCGCCAGGTGGTGGAGCTGCTCGCTTCCCTCGGTTACGAGCCGCAAATCAGCCTGGCGGATATTCACGCCCGGGCAAAAAAGGATTCCGACCGCGATCTTTACCTAAAAATCGGCCTGGCCGGCTTCGCGTTCGGCAATATCATGCTGCTCAGCTTCCCGGAATACCTCTCCGGGGGACGCCTGGAGCCGCAGTTCAAGACCTTCTTCGGTTATCTGAATATTTTATTGGCGCTGCCGGTGCTGCTCTACAGCAGCAGCGACTATTTCAAATCCGCCCTGGCCGGGCTGCGGCATAGAACCATCAATATCGACCTGCCCATCGCCCTGGGGATTACCGCCCTGTTCAGCCGCAGCCTCTACGAGATCATCCACGCCGGGGAAGCGGGGTACATAGATTCGTTTGTGGCGCTGGTCTTTTTACTCCTGATCGGGAAGCTATTTCAGAAAAAAACCTACGACCGGCTCTCCTTTGAGCGGGATTACAAATCCTATTTCCCGGTTTCGATAACCCGGAAAAACGGCGCGGGCGAGGAGAGCATTCCCCTCTCGCAGTTGAAGGTGGGCGACCGCATCCTGGTGCGCAACCAGGAGATCATCCCCGCGGACGCGGTGCTGATCAACGGAACCGGTTGGATCGACTACAGCTTTGTGACCGGGGAGGCGGAGCCGGTGGAAAAGCACTCCGGCGATTTGCTCTACGCCGGGGGCCGCCAGGCCGGCAGCGCCATCGAAGCGGAGGTGGTCAAAGAGGTTTCCCAGGGTTACCTCACCCAATTATGGAACAACGAGGCTTTTACCAAGCACGGCCAGGGACGCATGGCCACCCTGGTGAACGCCGCCGGCAAATATTTTACCCTGGCGGTCATCGCCATTGCCCTTGCAGCGGGGCTGTACTGGCTGCCGCGCGACCTCAACCTGGCTTTGAACGCCTTCACCGCGGTGCTGATCATCGCCTGCCCCTGCGCGCTGGCGCTCTCCGCTCCCTTTACCTTAGGCAATTCCCTGCGCATTTTGGGGCGCAATCAATTTTATTTGAAAAACAGCGCGGTGATCGAAAGCCTGGCAAAGATCACCGCCATTGTATTCGATAAAACCGGCACGTTGACGAAATCGCACGCGGCCGCGGCCAGATTCGTTTCTCTGAACGGAAAAAAGGGATTGTCGCCCCGGGAGCAGCGCCTGGTGAAATCCCTGGTGCGCCACTCTACCCACCCGCTCAGCCGCCGCCTTGCCCTGGCCCTGCCCGGCGAAATTTATGATAACGTGGAGCAGTTCCGGGAAATCCCCGGCCAGGGAATCGAGGGAACGGTGGAGGGAAATTACCTGAAAATCGGGTCGGCGCAATTCGTGGCCGGGGAATCGACCGCCGCCGCCCCCACGGCCACCCACGTTTACATTGCCCTGAACGGCCGTTTGAAGGGTTATTTCCAACTGGAGAACCGGTATCGCCCCGGTTTGGCTGAGATATTGGCGCAGTCGCGGAAAACCTTCCGGCTGGCCCTGGTCTCCGGGGATAACGAAAGCGAAAAAGCGCCGTTGCAGAACCTTTTCGGCGCGGATACGGAGCTGCGCTTCCGGCAGTCGCCCCGGGAAAAGTTGGAATTCGTGAAAACCCTGCAATCCCGCGGGCAGCGGGTGTTGATGGTCGGCGACGGTTTGAACGACGCCGGGGCGCTGAAACAGAGCAACGTGGGCATCTCCATCAGCGAAGACCTCAACGCCTTTTCCCCCGCCTGCGACGCGATTTTGGAAGCGCGGCAATTTCCCCGGCTGCTCCAATTCATCCGCTTCGCCAAAGCGAATATCAAAATCATCCTGGCCAGTTTCGCGATTTCGTTCGTGTACAACCTGGTCGGGTTTTCCTTCGCGGTGCAGGGAACCCTTTCCCCGCTGATTTCCGCGATTTTGATGCCCTTGAGCTCCATCTCGGTAATCGTGTTCGCTACCGGGGCCACGTATCTCACCGCGCAGCGGATGGGGCTTCTGGGGCGGGGGTAGGGTAAAATTGGCAATTGGCAATTGCTAATTGGCAATTGGCAATTATGAGGCAGGGGGCAGGGGCAGGAGCAGGATAAAATTGGCAATTGGCAATTGCTAATTGGCAATTGGCAATTATGAGGCAGGGGGTAGGGGGCAGGGGCAGGGGCAGGATAAAATTGGCAATTGGCAATTAAAGCAGCCGGAGTGCAACAATAAGGAATTTATAACCCCGGAGACCTGTTATGAGCGCGATGTTTATCCTGATCGGCGCCAGCCTGATCGTGGCGATAGGTTTTCTCATCGCCTTCCTGTGGGCGGTTAAAAACGGCCAGTATGATGATAAATATACTCCGTCGGTACGGATGCTGATAGATGATTCCACGGCAGATAGCTCCAAATCACAGGACAATTCATAGGAGGAACGTGTATGCAACAATTGGAGACGTTTAGTTATGACAACCGGATCGTGCGCGATTTTGCCGTCGCCACGGTTTTCTGGGGTATCATCGGAATGCTGGTCGGTTTGATCGCCGCCATCCAGCTCTTTCACCCCCATTTGAACCTGGGAATCGCATTTACTACCTTCAGCCGCATTCGCCCGGTTCATACCAACGCGGTCATTTTCGCGTTTGTGGGCAACGGAATTTTCATGGGATTGTACTACTCGCTGCAGCGGCTCTGCAAGGCGCGCATGTTCAGCGACGCGCTCAGCAAAATCCATTTCTGGGGCTGGCAGCTCATCATCCTGCTGGCTGCGGTGACGCTGCTGTTAGGATATACCACCAGCAAGGAATACGCGGAGCTGGAATGGCCGCTCGACGTTCTCATCGCCGTGGTGTGGGTAATATTCGGCGTCAATATGATCGGGACGATTATGAAGCGCCGGGAGCGCCACCTCTACGTGGCGATCTGGTTCTATATCGCCACTTTTTTTACCGTGGCCATGCTGCACATCGTCAATTCGATTGAGATCCCGGTAGCATTGTTCAAAAGTTATCCCATTTACGCGGGAGTGCAGGACGCCCTGGTGCAGTGGTGGTACGGGCACAATGCCGTGGCCTTCTTTTTGACCACTCCCTACCTGGGTTTGATGTATTACTTCCTGCCCAAGGCCGCGGATCGCCCGGTGTATTCCTACCGGTTGTCGATCGTACACTTCTGGTCGCTGATTTTCCTCTACATCTGGGCCGGCCCGCACCATTTATTATATACTTCCCTGCCGGATTGGGCGCAGTCGTTAGGAACGGTGTTCTCGATAATGCTCATCGCCCCCTCCTGGGGCGGGATGCTCAACGGATTGTTAACCCTGCGGGGGGCCTGGGACAAGGTGCGCCAGGATCCCATCCTCAAATTCATGGTGGTGGCAGTTACCGCCTACGGCATGGCCACCTTCGAAGGGCCGATGCTCTCGGTGAAGAGCATCAACGCCCTCTCCCATTTTACGGATTGGACCATCGCCCACGTGCACGTCGGGGCGCTGGGCTGGAACGGTTTTCTCACTTTCGGAATCCTCTACTGGCTGA
>WYBG01000612.1 GCA_011526015.1 Deltaproteobacteria bacterium
CGTTTAGTTAAGAAGAATCGCACACAAAATGTCATTTCCGCGAAAGCGGAAATCCAGAGATTTAAGGGGTTATAGATTCCCGCTTTCGCGGGAATGACAACCATGATGGCTTAACTAAATGACATTGACTGCTTACTGCCTACTTGCCTGCTGCCTCCCGCGGTCTAAGGACGCCCGCCCCCCTGTTCCTGCCGCTGGGGCAGCCGGTCGGTGCTGACCGTTAATTCGATTACATCCACGTCCGGCGCCAGGGCGCCTTCCTCTACGGACTGGGAGATGATGGTCTGCGGCACCAGGTTGGGCTGGTACCGGGATTTGACGATGATGCGGTCCGGGGTAATGCCCACCGCGGCCAATTCGTTCATCGCCGTTTCCAGGCTTTTCCCCACCACCCGGGGGATCGTGAACGAGGAAGGCGGCGGTCCCAGGCTCACGGTCAAATTTATTTTCTGGGAAACATCCACCAGCTCCCCGGCCGGCACCGACTGCCCGATGACCACGCCGCGGTAGGGAACGTCTTCGGAATATTCCCAATAGGTTCTATTCAGCTCCAATCCGGTTTCCCGCAGCCGCAACTCCGCGTTGGTCAGGCTCTCTTTGAGCAGGTTGGGCATGTAGATAGGCTTCTCCCCGCTGCTGATCACCAGGTACACCCGGCGCCCTTTTTTGACCGTGGCGTAGGGCGGGGGATTTTGCCGGATCACCGTTCCGGGAGGATAATACCCGTCATACGCCGAATCCTGAATGATGGCGACAAAGCCCTGGTCGTCGAGAATCTCTTCTGCCTCCGCAGCCTGTTTTTCGGTAACGTCGGGAAGCTGGTATTCCGAACCATGCCGGGTGTAAAGAGGCATCACCACGGCGTCAATGATCAACATAAAAACAAAGAATGCGGCTAAAACAACCAGAACCTTCTTCCACCAGACCAGTTCCAGGAACTTCTGTTTCAGTTGATATTCTTTAATTTTTTCGATTACGTGCATGGGCGGGTAGTTTCGGGTTTAGAGTTTCGAGTTGTGAGTTGAAAAAACCGGTGTTCAGGTGTTCAGGTGTTCCAGTAAAACACTTACACCTGAATATTTGACCGCGCCTTTACGAGTTTCTCGGTTTCAGGCGGTCTTTGCTCTCCAGGATAATGGTTACCGGGCCGTCGTTGAAGATTTTTACCAGCATCATCGCGCCGAAAATTCCTTTGGCGGTTTTGATGCCGGATTCCTCGAGTTTGCGGATAAAATATTCACACAGCGGCTGCGCCTTCTCCGGCAAGGCGGCGTTGATAAAGCTGGGGCGGCGGCCCTTGCGGGTGTTGGCGTAGAGGGTAAACTGGGAGATGGCCAGAATTTCCCCCTGTCGCTCCATTAAACTGACATTCATTTTCCCTTCCTCATCCTCGAAGATGCGCAGGTTGGCGATTTTTTCCGCCAGGTAGTCGGCGTCGGCTTCCTCGTCATCCCCGGCCACGCCCAACAATACCACCAGCCCGGGGCCGACCTGCCCCACTACTTTCCCCTCCACTTCCACGCTGGCCTGCAAAACGCGCTGGATGACCGCTTTCATAGCGAATAGACCGGGGTTTTAATGAACCGTTTCGCTCGTTTAGTTTTAAGGGTTTTGAGGATGTTCGCGGTAGTTTCTTCGTCAAATACGCGCTCTCCACAGCTCGGGCATTCGTATCCCATTACGTTTTCAACCATAACCAGCTTACCTTCTTTCCAAAAATGAACGTCCATTTTTTTGAATTCCATCTCTTCATTCGGGCAAACTTTGCATTTCATTTTTTTCTCCCGGCTCCTGTTTCATTGGGGCAGATCTTCTACTTCGTTGTTCGACCCCGGTTCAAACTGAATCCTTTCTGTCACAAACCGGGCAATTTTATCGGCTGCTTCGATGGCTTCCTCCGCTTGCGTTTTGCCAATGCCTTCCCAGGGCAAATCGCCCGGATAGCGGCCTTCGACGATGTATTCGTTTAATTCACTGCACTCAGTGCTCAATTCTATAAAGCTCCTGTCGTAATTAAGGCAATGCTTGAGCAGATTCCTTAAATCATGGGTTTTCTCTAAACTCCATCCCTGCCAAATCAAATAGGCTTTCAGGTATTTCTCAGCAGCGCCCTGGCACACATAACAAACAGTATGAAAAGGTGCAAACTCCTCTTCAAATAAGCTTTTTGCCGACATTAAATTCTCACCGGCAAACCGCAGCCAGTTTTGGATCAATTCTCTTTCTTCAGCACTCCTTTTCATACAATACTTTTCCGTCCTTAAAGATGTGATAAAGATAAAAAGGATTTTTTGCTCGGAAATTCCATTCCACCTCTTCGGTTTTTCTAACCCACAAATCCACCGGAAATTCTCGCCCCCACAGCAAATCATCCACCTTACGCCGCATCATCCGGCTGTCGTGGTCGCCGTCTTTGATAATGAACAAGTCCAGATCGCTGCTTTTGCTAAAATCTCCCCGGGCAAAAGAGCCAAATAAAATGATCTTCTCCGGGTCAATCGCTTTGACGATTTTTTCTACGATGTATTGGATCAATTCCGGGGTGATCCGGGAGGTTTCTAAACGTTTGTCAATTTCCATAACTTTTTCCATAACTTTGAAGAAGAAATATCAGAACCTGGGCTTCAACCCGGCTTGTTTGCACAATTCATTGGCAGTGATCCGGTCAATTGTTCGATGTCTTTTAACAGGAACGGTCTTTTTATTATTGGTGTAGATCGAATGTTTGCTGCCTTCGCGCAACAGGTAAAAACCATTCTCCTCGAAATACTTGATCAATTCACGCCGTTTTACCGACATCCTGTACCTCAACCGCGATTTGTTCCAGCAGTGCCCCACCCAGGGGGAGTTCCTTATTCTGCTGGCGATAGGCAAGGATCATCTCATTCAGAGCATCTTGAAGCATTTGCCGGCACTCTTCTAAAGTCTTTCCTTCGGTTATCACTTCCGGCCATTCTACCAATTGTCCCATGTAGCCGGAGCTTATTTTGGTATATTTGGCAGTATAGGTATTTCTCATGTTTTGATCTCCATTTTATGAAAGTGCTCTTCCCGGGCAACTTTTTCTCTTGAAAAATCCATTTCTAACGGCCGCCGGCCCCTGCCGACCGCCACGGTCTTTCACCCTCCCAACTTCACCGCGTCGCTGCCCAGGATTTCCTGCACCTGGCTCAAAAACTCATCCGAGAGCAGCACCCTGAACTTCCGGGATTTGAGCAGCAATCCCGCGCCGTTGCCCTCTGTGCGCACCTCGAACATCAGCGGAATGCTGCCGGGATGGTCGCGGATGATCCGGAACAGGGAATCGATCGCTTCCATGGAAATTTGGCCGGTATCCACGGTCAGCCGCACCGATTCGGCCATGCGGTTGCGCGATTCGCCGATGGGTATAATTTCATCGCAGAGCATTTTGAAGGTATTATCGCCCTGGTCGTCCACCTTGCCGGCCACGAAAACGATCTCCCCCGCCTTCAAGTATTGCCCGTATTTCTCGAAAGTGCTGGAAAAAACGATGCCTTCGAAGGAATTGATGCGGTCCTCGAAAGTTACGAAGGCCATGAAGCGCCCTTTGCGATCCAGGTGGTTCTTCACCGCGCTCACAATCGCCGCGGTTTTGACCATGGCGCCCGGTTTGAAGGTCTCTTCATCCTCCCAATCCAGGTTGGAAAACAGGCCGATCTCCTCCCGGTACTTGTCCAGCGGATGCCCGCTGATGAAAAACCCTAACAGCTCCTTCTCCCGGTTCAGGCGGTCTTGCAGCGACCATTCATGCACTTCCGGCAGGGAGGGATACTGGATGAACCCGTTATTCTCGCCGTTAGGGGAAACGTGGTTTTCCCCGGAAGCTGCGGCGGCCGGGGCCATCAGGTCGAAGAGGCTGATCTGGGATTTGTTCTGCGCCCGCTCCTGGTATTTCTGGGCAAAATTGATTGCGCTTTCGATGGCGGCAAACTTCTGCGCCCGCCCGCCCGCTAAGGAATCCAGCGCCCCGCCCTGGATGAGCGCTTCCAACACTTTTTTATTCACTAAGCGCAAATCCAGGTTCTGCAAAAACTGGTAGAGATTGCTGAACGGGCCTTCCTTTTCCCGCAGGGCGAGAATGTTGGTGATGGCGGTTTTCCCCACGTTTTTGATCGCCGCCAGCCCAAAGCTCACCTTGCCCGGCTCCGGCACCTCGAAATAGGCCCCGGAGCGGTTGATGTCCGGGGGAATCACTTCTAACCCCATGCGCTTGCACTCGTCGATCAGGATGACGATGCGCTTGGGGTCGTTGATTTCCGAAGTGAGGGTGGCGGCCATGAATTCCGCCGGGAAATGGCGCTTGAGGTAGGCGGTCTGGTAGGCCAGCACCGAATAGGCCGCGGAGTGCGACTTGTTGAACCCGTAGCTGGCAAATTTGAAGATCAGCTCATAAACTTCTTTGGCGATTTTTTGGTCGATGCCGTTTTTAGCGCAGCCCTCCAAAAACTCCACCTCCATCTTCGCCATCTCCTCCTTCTTCTTCTTGCCCATGGCCCGGCGCAGCAAATCCGCTTTCGCCAGGCTGAAGCCGGCCAGGTCTGCGGCCGCCCGCATCACCTGCTCCTGGTAAACGATGATCCCGTAGGTTTCTTTGAGGATCGGCTCCAGCTTCGGGTGCAGGTATTCGATCTTTTCCCGCCCGAATTTGCGGTGGATGTAGGTGTCGATGTTCTCCATGGGGCCGGGGCGGTAGAGGGCGTTCATGGCGATGAGGTCTTCGATGCGGTTGGGCTGCAATTTGCGCAGGTATTCCTGCATCCCCTTGCTCTCGAACTGGAAGATGCCCACGGTGCCGCCTTCGCAGAAGATTTCGTAGGTCTCCGGGTCGTCCAGGGGAATGCGGTCAATATCGATCTCGGTTCCTCTTTTTCGCAGCATTTCCACGCACTTGCTGATGACCGTGAGGGTGCGCAGCCCCAAGAAATCCATTTTCAGCAGCCCCATCTCCTCACAGCCGCCCATGTCGAACTGGGTGGTGGTCACTTTCTGCTTGCTCTGGTCTTCCGCTTCGTAGAGGGGCACAAATTTGGTAATGTCGTCCGGGGCGATGATGATGCCCGCGGCGTGTACCGAGGCGTGGCGGGAAAGGCCCTCCAGCACTTTGGCGTGGCGGATCAGCTCCCGGTACTTCTCGCCCCCGCTGTCGGCAACCTCCTTAAGCTCCGGGATGGTGGAAAAAGCGTCTTCCAACTTCATCGGTTTGCCCTGGTGCACCGGGATGAGCTTGGTGATGCGGTCGGAATCCGCGTAATCGATCCCCAACACCCGGGCCACGTCCTTGATCACTCCTTTGGAGGCCATGGTACCGAAGGTGATGATCTGCGCCACGTTGTCTTTGCCGTATTTGCGGCGCACGTAGTCGATCACCTCTTCCCGGCGCTCGAAGCAGAAGTCGATGTCGATATCCGGCATGGAAACCCGCTCGGGATTGAGAAAACGCTCGAACAGCAGATCGTAGCGCAGCGGATCGATATTGGTGATGCCCAGGGAATAGGCCACGATGCTGCCGGCCGCGGAGCCGCGCCCCAGTCCCACGGGAATGTTCTGCTTGCGGGCAAAGTCGATGAAATCCTGCACGATCAAAAAGTAACCCGCGAACCCGGTCTTGCGGATCACCGAAAGCTCATATTTCAGGCGCTCCTGCAAGGCCGGGGTCAGCTCCCCGTAATGCCGCTGCGCCCCCCGGAAGGCTAATTTTTCCAGGTAGTCGTCGAGGGTTAATTGCGCATCTTCCGCGGGAAGGGGAAAATGGGGCAGTTTGGGCACCCCTAATTCGATCTCCAGATCGACCTTCTCGGCGATTTCCATGGTGCGCTCCAACACCTCCGGCTTGCCGGGGAACATCCGGTACATCTCGTCAACGCTTTTGAGGTATAGCTCCGAGGTGTCGTAGCGCAGCCGTTTGGCGTCGCCCAGGGATTTGCCGGAGCTGATGCACATCAGCACGTCGTGGGAGTCGTGGTGCGCCCGCTCCAAATAGTGCACGTCGTTGGTGGCGATTACCGGCAGGCTCATCTCTTTGGCTAACTGGTACACTTTTTCGTAGCCCGCTTCTTCGGGAATGTTGTGGTTCTGGATTTCTAAGTAAAAATCATTCCCGAAGATCTCTAAGTATTCCTCCACCAATTGGATCGCGCCCTTTTTATCCCCGGTAGCGAGGTGGGAAAACACGTCCCCGCTCATGCAGGCGGAGGTGCAGATCAGCCCTTCGCTATACTGACGGAGGGACTCCTTGTCGATGCGCGGTTTGTAATAAAATCCTTCTAAGTAAGCAATGCTGGAGAGCTTCATCAAATTCCGGTAGCCGGTAATGTTCTTCGCCAGCAGCAGCAGGTGATAAGCGGTCTTCCCCCCTACCCCGGCAGCCTTTTTATCCGTGCGGGCGCCGGGCGCCAGGTAGGCCTCCATACCGATGATCGGTTTGACGCCCGCTTTCTTCGCCGCCTTGTAAAACTCCAGCGCCCCGAACATATTCCCGTGGTCGGTAATCGCCAGGGCGGGCATCTTCAACTGCACCGCCTTCTCGATAATTTTAGAAATGCTGTTCGCCCCGTCTAACAGGCTGTATTCGGTATGATTGTGCAGGTGAACGTAGGACAATGTTTTAACTCCCCGGGTTAGTCAAGACCTCAAAGGTTTTAAAAACCTTTGAGGTCTAATTACAAAGTCGGGGGTAAATTTAGGGGGCGGGGGGGAGAATTGCAATACGGAGTTCAAAAAGAGAGCGGAAGTTTACCCACCCCTGCCCCCTCCCGGGAGGGAAATTTTTGGATAGAACCGGTTCAAAGACCGCCGATTCGCATCATATCGCCGGCCAAACGTTGTAAAAGCCCTTTCGCGTCCGCCTGGCCGGCGTGCCCCACCCAACTGGCGATGCGCTGCTGCATATTCTCCGGCGGGGAATGCTGCCATAGGCGCAGGCGCTTTTTGAACCGGCGCACATTTTCTCCAGTTAGGCGGCGATGGGGCTGAAAGATGACCTGGCCCAAAAACCCATACCCGATTTCCGAAGGATAAATCTGGCAGCGGCGCGGGTGCAGCCGTAAACGAAAGGTTTCCAAAAAGCAGGCTATTTCCGGCTTCCAGTCCCATAGTTGAGATTTGCGATCCGAAAACAGCGCGAAATCATCCACGTAGCGGAGGTAGGCCGGGCAGCGCAGGGTCTCTTTGACAAAATGGTCGAAGGGATCGAGATAAAAATTGGCGAAGAACTGGCTGGTGAGGTTGCCGATGGGCAGTCCCCGGCGGCGCAGCGCCGGGGTTAAAAGATCATCGCCGGGAAAGTATTCTAAAACATCTTCCTGGGGATTGCTGCCGTCGATAATCGCGTCGATTAACCACAAGGTGCGGCGATCGGCGACGCGGGTGCGGATCAACCGTTTCAGAATTTCGTGATCGATGGAGGGGAAATATTTTCTGATGTCGCATTTCAGCACGTAGGCGTGTTTCCGCAAAAAAGACTGGTAGCGGCGGATGGCCTTATGGGTGCCTTTGCCGGCCCGGTTGGCGTAAGAATCGAAGATAAAGCTGCGCTCCAGCAAGGGGCCGATCACGTTCATCAACGCATGGTGCACCACCCGGTCGCGGAAAGGCGCGGCGCTGATCATACGCGGCTTGGGATGATAGATTTGAAAAGTAGAATATTTTCCGGGCCGGTAGGTTTGGCCAACCAATTCCTCCTGGAGCCGGAAAAGATTTTCTTCCAGGTTCTCGGAAAATTCCATGACGTAATAGCGTTCCCGCTTGCCTTTGGCGGCCTGGTAAAATGCCTCGAGGAGATTTTGAAAGGGGACGATTTGGGGGAAGAGGTTTTTATAGGTTTTCATGTCCTGAAATTTATAAAGACCTCAAAGGTTTTGGAAACCTTTGAGGTCTTTGATAATTTCGCGAATAAATAAACCGGCTGCTCTTTCGACCCCGGCGAACCGGGGCTACTGAAGCAGCCGGTTTTGTCTGTGTTCGGGCTTACCCTCCCGCAAGGGGAGAGCCTGGCCCCGGATGAAGAGCCATGTCATGCCCGACCGGCAGTCCGGTGTTCCGTAAAACACTCCTGTCCGCAAAGACTTTCGGAAAGGAGCCCCGCCGGGCGGGGCCGGCATCAGGATCGGGCCGCTTTGGGCATGATTGGGCACGAACCACCCGAAAACCATTGTTGTTCCAATTGTTATCGGGTTGATTATCGTTGCGAGCGGAACAGCGCAGATTATCGGTTTCGTTGTTCCAGGAGCCGCCACGCAGCGAACGGGCTCTATGCAGCTCTTCTCCTTAATTTCCCCCCTTTCATCCCCCCGCAAGCGGGGGGAAAGAGGGGGGTTCGTTTTTACCGGGATTTTTTATCCAACCGCCCAACAGGCGTCCCAGTTCAACAAGCTGGCCGCTGCCGTACTCATACGATTTCAGATTGATAAAGCGCATTTCATAACTCAGGCGAAACAGCAAACGCATTCTGGCAAGTGTTTCGTCTGCTCTCTTTAATAAAGACAGTTTGTCGCGGCGCATATTCGCCACACTGGTCAATTCAATGAATTCCAGAACGGCATTTTCCAGCTTAACCGCCACGCTAAATCGGTAGCTTTTAGGAAATTTGCCGGTGTGGTTCAGCAGCCATTTGGAAAAATCATAACCGCGCTTAATAACCAGCATTTCTTTACCAGCCATATCCGTATCCCGTTAAAAATTCCCGCCTGCCAAATGAGTTTCTACCGGAAAATAATATGGATCATTGAAACCCCAAAAATCTAAAAAAAAAATTTCCGGACCCTCAGAGTTTCATTCCGGATTAAGACCTCAAAGGTTTTGGAAACCTTTGAGGTCTATGGCCCCCAAAAAATTTCCGGACCCCCAGAGTTTCATCCCGCCAAAAACGTTTCCATCCCTGGATGCAAATCGGGATGAAATCTTCCAGAGTTTCAGATGGACAGATTTTCAGAGTTCCAACAACTTTATGACTGGGCACGAACCACCCGAAAACCA
>WYBG01000115.1 GCA_011526015.1 Deltaproteobacteria bacterium
ATGGTGTCATTCCCACGAAAGTGGGAATCCATAAACTCAGTAGAAATAGTGGATTCCCGCTTTCGCGGGAATGACAAAATGGGTGGTCGAAGAGCATAGCAGCATTACCTGTTTAGGACTACCAAAAAGCTCCCGGAGAGGGGAGGTGAAATCGGGAAAATGCCGCTTACGGCGTGTGATTCTGCCAATGATTACCGGGCTTTGCAAAAAAATTATTTTCCGCAAGGTATTCACTTGATCAGAATTTATCCGGGTGATATATTCTCATCGCTCATACTTGCATTGGCTTTCAGAAAATTTTTTGCAGGCAGCGTTTTGCTGAGAAATTCAAAGGAATCTGTGTAGTATGTCCGGAGCACCGAATACCGGTTTTCTGTGGGGAATGATCTTTTTCGGTCTCCTTCCGGTCGTTTTGTTTTCCCAAAGCGGGAGCACATCAGGAACATTTTACCCGTTTTTTTTCATGATCCCCATTCTTCCCACAGTTTGAGCGATAATGACGTCGCTTCGATTTATGAAGACCGCGCCGGAACGCTCTGGATCGGAACTTATGGCGGTCTTAACCGCTTTGAACGGAAAGCACGGCCTTCCTGATAATGTGATTCATGGAATTCTGGAGGAGGTAGTCCCCTTGTTGAGTGTTGCTGCGGTCTAATCTGGTTATTTCAACCGCAGAGAGCGCAGAGATCGCGAAGTTACGCCGAGGGAAAATGTATTTTTGAAGAAATATCTTATCTTCTCTGCGACCTTTGCGATTTCTATGACCGAGTCAAGAGCAATTACAGAAAACCAGGGTTAATCTCTGCGGTTAAAGAATCATAGCAACACCATAGAAGGGGGACTACCTAAAATTCCAAATCGAAATAATTTCTAAGCAGCGCCAATTTCCACGTCTGCCATAATCGGGCAATGGTCGGAAAGGCGGGCGCCTTCTGTGTGCGGGAGCGGGATGATTTGCGGCGGGAGGCGCTCCGCGCATTTTTCCGGGAACGCTTTGAAGCCTCTTCCCGCCATCCAGTCCAGGTGCAGCGGAATTCTGCCGTTCCAGGGCTCCAGTTTCCGCCGCAGCCAGCGGATAAGTTGATCGGGGAGGTAATTTTGGGTTTTCAGGTGTGCGGCCATATCGTTCAGGTCATATACCAGGGTTCCCCTGCCGCGTTCATTGAAATTCGCGGTATCGAATCCGTAGCGGGCAAACATCTCGAACAGCGGCTTTTCAAAATACAATTCCGGGTTCAGATAGTGGGCGATGGTTCCTTCGACGCCCGGGAAAAGCACTCTATAGCATAAACCGGCCAGGGCGGCGAGGCGGTTTTGCAAATTGTAGGTGTGGGTATTCAAATCCCCGCCGAAAAGCTGCGCCGGGGCAGCGCTTTCAACCAACTCCTTGAGCAGCGAGCCGATTTGCAAGGCTCGCTGAAGGGGAGAAGCCTTCAATTCCAGGTGAGCGGTAGCGAAATCATACTCCCGGTTGCCCACTTGAAGTTTGCAAATCAAGCCCCTGCGCTTGCCTAAGCGCTTTTCAAAGCTGCGGAAATGGTCGCGCACCTCATAAAGCGCCGGGTTTTTGCAGGAAATGATACGGCAGCGCGAGAGGATGGCGACGCCGTGCAGGGAGAGGGTATTCTCCAGCTCGTGTTCCTGCTCCCCTTCGTCCCCTTTGGAGAGCACGATGAAAGAATTGGCAAAGCAGTAATTCATCTTCAGCGCCGCGGCGATCTCCCGGGAAACGTTGTGGTTGCCGCTGCGCCCCATCCCGATGTCGGTCTCGGTCAGCAGCAGCACATCGGTTTGGGAAAGGTGCTCATGGCGGGTCAAAAAACGGATAATTCCGGCCAGGTTGCGCCCCCGTTCAAGGTTCCAGGCCGCCACTCGCAGCCAGCTTTTCGGTTCGCGGCAGTCGAACCGGTTTTGCCATTCGAGGCCCGCTTCCACCCGGCGGATTTCTTCCCCATACTCCCGGTAAAGTTCTGATGATTTTAAGCGGCGCAGGGTTTTGAAGCTGCGGATGCCCGGGAAAAGGGAATTCAGCGAATGCTGTAACCGGCTTTCAGGCTCTTGCAGAAGAATTTCCATTTATTTTATTTTTTTATTTATTCGCATCAATACCGTTCCGAATATTGGACAGAGAGCGGCAATCGGCGAACCCGGCAGGGCTAAAAGACCAACGCAGTTCTTCGATTGCGCGGTTGAGCATTCTGCGGCAACCCTCTCTCCCCGGGATTGCGGAAGAATTAAACCATGAAGTTCCGGAAAATGAAATAGTTTTTCTTCAAAATTGCAGTGAAGGAACTCTACTCAGAGCATAAATGAGCCCGATCTTTCACAAATTTGATTTTGAGCGGTCGAATTCCTATACGTTACAACCCGCCTCCCTTCGCGACCGCGTGATGGCCCAGCTCCTTGACGGCATTTTTTTGGGGGTGCTGTGTGCTATCAGCTTCTTTCTCTTCAGTAAAGGGGAGGTATTCAGCATCTGGATTTCGCCGATAATTCCGGAATATTTGCTGGAAATTAAAGAAGGGCACGTTCCAGCGGGATGGGACTACTGGTGGGGCGGAGGTTATTTTTCGATCCATCTTTATCGCGGAAAAATGCTGTATTTCGGTTACCCGGCGCCGCTCCTGTGGGGATATTATGCGCTGTATTACACGATTTTCACCGCCAAAACCGGGCAAACCCCCGGAAAAATGCTCAAGAGACTGGTAGTGATGGATACCTCGCAACAGCAGCCGGACCTGAAAAAAGCGTTTCTGCGCTGGCTGGGATATTTGATTTCCCTGCTCCCCCTGGGATGGGGGTTTTGGCGGGCCGGCGGCAGGGAGAACCGCCAAACCTGGCATGATTCGCTCTGCAACACCGTGGTATATTCGTTTGAGAGGAAATGAGCGACCCATACGGAATACGTATGTCGGGATAACGGTTTTAAATGCTCTAAATTCTTCCTCTGTGACTCTGTGACTCTGTGACCTCTGTGACTCTGTGACCTCTGTGGCTGAATAGTAACGACGGAAATTTGGCAAAATGAGGGAAAGGATATGCGCGCAAAATTATTCAAGAACAAATTGGGTGTGATTAAAAAGGCGGAGGTGGTTCTCAAGCTCCTCCAGGGCCACACGGCCATTGAGGACATTTATCCCCGCCTGAACGCCTTCCAAATGCAGGATCTGCGGGATTACTTGGAGCAGCAGGTGGTGCACTTTTCGGCGCTGAGGGATGAAACGCCCCTGACCCTGGCGGAGATCAAGTCCAAATTGGAGCCGATCCCCAATTATTATTACAAACAGGATTGCCGGGAACCGATGGACGCGTGTTTCAACGAAACCTGCATCGCCTCTTACCCGGGCTGCTTTTCCAATAAAATGAAGACCCAGCTCAAGGTGATCCTGGAAATGCTGCGGGAATATACCCAATCTCCGGCAAAAGCTTAATTGTCAATTGTCAATTGGCAGTTGGCAATTGGCAGTTGGCAGTTGGCAGTTGGCAATTGGCAATTAGCAATTGGCAATTGAATTCATAATCCCCCTCCCGATATGCTCCCCCCATCTCTCCAGCGCCTAACCCGCGCCATCCCGCCGGAAATAAGTAAAAAAGAGTTTGGCGAAATCAAAAAAACTATCGAAACTTGAAGCCCGCGCGGGAAAAATCAACCGGAAAGGGCCGATGGATCAGGCGTTGGTAGATTATCGCAGAAAATGGAAGGTAATGACCGCGGTGGCGATGGGGGTTTTCCTGGCCACCATCGACGGAAGTATTGTCAATATTGCCCTCCCAACTTTGATTCGCGCTTTCGATACCCAGTTTGCGGTGGTGCAGTGGGTGGTGTTAGCCTATTTGCTAACCATCGCCACCATGATGTTGACTATGGGGAGGCTGGCGGATATAATCGGCAGAAAACCGCTCTATTTATCCGGTTTCATTGTCTTTACGCTTGGATCGGCGCTGTGCGGTTTATCGCAAAGCGAATACTGGCTGATCGGTTCCCGGGTATTCCAGGCGCTGGGGGCGGCAATGATGTTCGGATTGGGCACCGCCATCATCACAGAGGCGTTTCCCACCGCGGAACGGGGCAAAGCCTTGGGAATCATTGGCTCGGTGGTTTCCATCGGGATTATTACCGGCCCGGTGTTAGGCGGTTTTTTGATCGATGCGCTTTCCTGGCACTGGATTTTCTTTGTCAATCTCCCCATCGGGTTGGCCGGCAGCCTGATGACCTACCGCTTCGTTCCCGATGCCAAATTCGCCCGGAAGCAGCGCTTCGATTTTGCCGGCGCGGCAACCCTCTTCATCAGCCTCGCTTCTTTTTTGCTGGCGCTCACCCTGGGGCAACGGGCGGGATTCCACCGGCCGCTGATTTTGTCGCTCTTCACGGCCTGGTTGATATTTATGATCATTTTTCTATGGATCGAATGGAAAGTGGAGCAGCCCTTAGTCGATTTACGCCTGTTTCGCCGGAATTTGCTCAGCGTGAACCTGGCCACCGGCTTCATTACCTTCGTTTCCATTGCCGGCGCTGTTCTGTTGATGCCTTTTTACCTGGAAAACGTGCTGAATTATTCTCCCCGGCAGGTAGGAATGCTGTTAGCGGTAGTGCCGTTGATGTTAGGAATCGTCAGCCCCATCTCAGGAAGCCTCTCGGACCGTTACGGAACCCGCCCCATTACGGTCATCGGCTTGATGGTATTGCTCTTCGGGTACGCCTGCCTCGCCACCCTGAACGAGCACACCAGCGCCGCGGGTTACGTGCTGCGCTTCATGCCCGTGGGAATCGGAATGGCGATTTTTCAATCGCCCAACAACAGCGCCATTATGGGCGCCGCGCCGATTGAGCGATTAGGTATTGTTTCCGGGCTTTTATCGCTCACCCGCACCCTCGGCCAGACCACCGGCATTGCGCTGTTGGGGGCCATCTGGGCGGGGCGCACGGCGTATTACGGGAATCCGTCTCTTTCGGAGGGGGCCGCAAAAGACCCTGCTATCGCGCAGGTGTTGGGATTGAACGATACGTTTATGGTAATCGTGGCGCTCCTCGGCGCGGCGCTGCTGCTCAGCGCTTGGGCGCTGGTGAAGGAAAAGAGCGCCCGTCTCGCCAAAGACAAAGGTCTCTGAGCAACCGGCGGGCGCAAAACTGAAGTTTTGCACTCCGTTCCCCGCTCGCACAGACCCTTTACCCTGCTTTTCCCATCTCGCAAAATTATTCCGTATGGGCGCCCAATGGCTGCAAAACCGGAATTTTTGGCGACGCCACTCCTTTGGAGGCGGCGATCCGTAGGGTTCCTTCAGAAAGCCGCTCCTTCGGAGCACTCCGTATATCAGGCTTCCGCTTCTTCCAGCGCCAGTTCCGAAAGGTGCGCCATGTCCCCTTCCCGCTCGGTCAGCACCGAACAGGGCGCCAACCGCACCACCCGCTCGGTGGTGCTCCCCCACAGCCAGAAGTAATCGAACTTGCTGAACCCGCGCGTGGCCATCAGGATCAAATCGATCTGGTTGGCGGCGGCGTAGCGAACGATCTCCTCGTAAGCGTGGCCGCTTTCGATCACTTTCAGGATCGCTTCTCCCGCACTTTCCTGCAAATAAGCATCCATTTTGTTCAGCGCCCGCTCCCGCCATTCGGGGTCAAATTCAAAATAGGGCTCCGCTTTCTCGGTCATCCAGCTAAACGAAGCCGCCGTGGAGCGCTCCAGCACGTGGATCAGGTGAACCCGGGCATCGAACGCTTTAGCGATAGCCAGCGCATTTTTCACCAGGGAGGGGGAATATTGGGAAAAATCCACGGGAACCAGGATATTTTTGACCTCATAACGCTCCAGCGCCCCGTGAACCGTCAATACCGGGGCCGGGGAGAGCCGGGCGACTTTTTCCGCCACGCTGCCCAGCATCAGGTGCTTCAACCCGGTTCGCCCGTGAGTGCCGAGTATTACCAGATCGAATGAATCTTCGGTAATGATTTTGAGAATGGCGGCCGCGGCGGAGGTTCCGCGCACTATCTCATAACGGATCGGCGCTCTTTTGCGAATCTTGCGGGCGTGCTCCTCCATCTGCTGCTGGATGCGCGTTTCGTGCTGCCGTACCAGGTCCTGGCATCCTTCCGCCAGGCGGTTATAATCGAACTGCTCGTGGAATAAGGTATTGACGTGCAAAAGGGTCAATTCCGCCCCGAATTCTTCCCCCCACACCAACGCCAGCTCCACGGCCTTGTTGGAGTACTCGCTAAAATCGACAGGCGCTAAAATTTTTTGAATCTTCATGGCTTCCTCCTGTCTGTTGGTTATGAATGGCGTCAATCATCTATTTGAATTGGATAGAGCCACATTCAATACTGCGACAGGACTACAGGCCGATGCGCTGCAAAATCCATCCGGAATTCAGTGCTGCTCCCCTCCAACCGAACCGGTACAAGTTACCAAACCGGGAGGTTCAAAATCCATGACATCCGTCAGGAAATAGCATGATTTTGGACAACTTTGAAGCGTTTTGGGGGAATTATACTTCTACTTTAAGACTTTGGAACCGGAGGAATTGGC
>WYBG01000116.1 GCA_011526015.1 Deltaproteobacteria bacterium
CACCCACCGGCGGGTATATGCCTTCGCCCGCAGCCTCTCGGACAGCTCCGGGGTGGTGTACATGAAATCCGCCCATCTCGATACCCTGGTATTTCCTGCCGGGCTGGGCGCGCCGTTCATTCAAAGCACTACGGAGCCGGATGTTAATAATGTCACCTCTACCAAGCAACCCGTGGGCAGCGTATCCAGCCTGCTGGTGCTGGCCAGCGATAAAACCACGGATTATTACCTGCACAATTATATCAATCTGAAAGACGCCACCCCGCCGGTTATCGCCTCGTTTACCCCGGCGGCGGGCCCGGCGGGAATTACGGTCATGATTCAGGGCAGCAGTTTCAGCGGCTCTACCGCGCTTACCTTCAATGGGGCGGCGGATACCACCTTCCTGGTGCTCTCCGACAGCCTCATCCAGGCCACGGTGCCGGACGGCGCTTCCACCGGCCCCATCTCCATTACCAACGCCGTGGGAACCGGGTACAGCAGCGAGAGCTTCGTGGTCACCACCCCGCCGTACACCCTTTCTTACTACATTATTGGCCCCGGTACCCTGGAATTGGATCCCCCCGGCGGGAATTATGACAGCGTTACCACCGTTACCCTGACGGCAGTACCGGATTCCGGCTACGTTTTTAGCGGCTGGAGCGGGGATTTGAGCGGCAGCGCCAACCCGGATTCCCTGTTGATGAATGATGATAAAACCATAACCGCGACGTTTATTCCCCAGGGGGGAATCGGCGGAGAGACCATCGTGCATAAGGAGACCAAAATCGGCGAGACGAGCGGTTTTACCACCATAGCGACGTTCGAACCCTTGACCGCAGTAAATGGAGACCTTTACCTGGCCGCTTTTGCCCCCCGGCCGGCGATTCCGATCGCTTCCGTGAGCGGGCTGGGGCTGACCTGGACCCTGCTGCTCAGCCAGTGCGCCGACGACAACTCCACCTCTATCGAAATCTGGAAAGCCCAGGGAACTCCCACCGCCAGCGGCCCGGTAAGCGCGGTTCTTTCCAGCGTCCCTTTCGCCGCGGTGATGACGGTGAGCCGCTATTCCGGCGCCGATCCGGTAAATCCCATCGGCAATACGGTTTCCGGCAACAGCCTGGGGGTTAACGGGGTTTGTAACGGGAACCTGGAAACCGAGCTTTATTCTTTTAATATCGATGCCAGTGTGGATGGCGCGGTCATATTCGGCGCGGCGGCGATGCGCAACAAGCGCCATTATCCCGGCGACGGATACAAGGAGAGGGCGGAACATTCCGCAGGAACCGCGGGCAACGTCGCCGGCGTTGCGGTTGTGGATCGAACCTTTCCGGAGGCCATGCCGGCAGTGTTGAACGGCACCTTTAGCAGCCCCACCGATTGGGCAGTGATCGGCCTGGAGTTGAAACCGCAGGGGGCGATCAACGCCCACACCCTGGCGCTGGGCAAAACCGGCTCCGGCTCCGGCAGCGTCATCGCCGATCCCCCCACCGGAACTTATCCCCACGGAACTTCCGTGGCGCTCACCGCCGCGCCGGATTCCGGCTCGGTGTTCAGCGGCTGGAGCGGGGACCTGGCCGGTTTGCAAAATCCCGATACCCTGTTGATGGACGATGAAAAGGCAGTAATCGCGGAATTCACCCGCCGCTACGTGCTGCAACTGGATACCAGCGGGGCCGGCGGAATCGTCCTGAACCCCCCGCCGGTTGACACGACTGCGAACGGCGACGTTGTTTACAACGCCGGGACCCCGGTCATCCTGGGCGCGGAACCGGATTCCGCTTTCGCTTTCCGGGGCTGGATCGGCGACCTGAACAGTTTGGAGAATCCCGATACGCTGGTGATGAATTCGGATAAAGCGGTGAGCGCCAGCTTCATCCGCCAGTTTCGCCTGGCCGTGGAAACCGTCGGCCGCGGCAGCGTGGCGCTGGATCCCGCCCAGGCGGATTCCGGCAGCAGCGGTTTGTACGATAGCCTCACCGTGGTAACCCTCCTCGCCGTTCCCGATTCCGGCTACGTTTTCCGCGGCTGGAGCGGGGACCTGGCCAGCCTCGATACCCTCGACAGCATCCTGGTGGACAGCGACAAGTCCGTCACCGCGACTTTTGTCAGGCAGTTTACTCTCACCATGGACACACTGATTCACGGGATGGTGATGCTCGATCCGCTGCCGGTTTCGGGGGATTCGACCGGCGGGGTGTACGACAGCGCGACCGTGGTTACCCTCACCGCCGTTCCCGATTCCGGGTATGGTTTCAAGGAATGGAGCGGGGATTTGAACGGAAACGCCAACCCGGATTCCCTGGTGATGGATACCGCCAGGCAGGTCGGGGCCAGTTTTGTGCGCCAATTTACCCTGTCCCTGGAGACGCTGGGCGCGGGAACGGTGCTGCTCGATCCTCCCCCGGTCTCGCGCTCCGCGACCGCCGCGGTGTATGACAGCGCCAGCGTGGTGATCGTCACCGCGATTGCGGGTTCCGCCAACGTTTTTCGCGGCTGGAGCGGCGACCTGGTCGGACTGGAGAATCCCGATACCCTCATTATCGATTCCGATAAACAGGTCAGCGCCCGGTTTGTGCGCCGGTTCACCGTAGCCGCAACTGCATCCGGCGCGGGCAACATTCAATTAGACCCGCCGGGCGGGGTGTACGACAGCGCGGCCGTGGTGGTTTTAACCGCCACACCGGATTCCGCTCATGCTTTCCGCGGCTGGAGCGGCGGCCTTACCGGCCTGGCCAATCCCGATACCCTGATCGTCGATTCCGATAAGCAAATCACTGCTGCTTTTGTAAGGCAATTTTCCCTCACCCTGGCAACGAACGGTCCCGGTACCATTCTGCCGGATCCGCCGGGAACCGTTTATGACAGCGCGGCGGCGGTCGTTCTCACCGCCGTTCCGAATTCCGGTTATATTTTCAACGGCTGGAGCGGCGGGCTTAACAGTTCCCAAAACCCCGATACCCTGATCATGGACGCCGATAAAACCGTTACGGCAACCTTTAGCCGGAAATTGGGCGTTACCGTGAATACCCGGGTTTTTCTGGAAGGAGCCTACCTGGGACACGACGCCATGCGTACGACCCTGGCTGATAACGGTTGGCTGCCGATGGAACAGCCGTTTAACACCGCTCCCTGGCATTACCCGGGAAACGAAGCGGTCGAAAGCCCACCGGAAGAGGTGGTCGATTGGGTTCTCCTGGCGTTGCGAACCTCTCCCGAAGGCCCCAATGAAACCTATCGCGCTGCTCTCCTCAAAAACGACGGAACGGTGGCGGATATCGGCGGGGCTGCCCCGGTCAGCTTTGTTGACCAGGCCCCGGGAGAATACTACATCGTGGTGTATCATCGCAATCACCTGGCCATCATGAGCAGCTCTGCGGTGGCATTGGATAGCAATTCTCCCCTGTATGATTTTACAGCCGACCCGGCCATGGCGTATGGAACAGACGCCTTGAAAGAATTAGAGCGGGAGGTTTATGGAATGTATTGCGGCGACGCGAACGCCGACGGGCGGGTAACCCTGGAGGACAAACAGCTTTCCTGGCGACCGCAAAACGGAACCGCCTGGGAGTATGGTAAATACGGGGACCTTAACCTGGACGGGGGGATCGATGTAAAAGACCTGAACCTGTGCTGGCGCCACAATATCGATCAAATCTCGCAGGTTCCCGAGGCCATTGCCGCAAAGCCCGGCCAGGTTCCTGCCGTTCCCCGGGAAGGCGAAGGTCGCGGCAGGAGCAGCAGACAGGGGCGGGAGCAGGAGCAGGAGCATTGAGCAGCAGACAGGAGCGGGGGCAGGAGCAGTAAACGGTAGGAAATAAGGGGCACAGATAAAATAACTTCCCGATTTGAAGAATTTGGCATGATTTTATGTCACCCCGATCGGGGTTCCAAAAGATCAGCCGGTATCGCTTTTTCTATAAACATGTCACCCCTGCCGGGG
>WYBG01000117.1 GCA_011526015.1 Deltaproteobacteria bacterium
ATCGCCCGGCTGGCGCGCGACGTTTTAGGCGCCAACGGGATCACTGCGGAATATCAAAGCATGCGGCACATGTGCAATTTGGAAACCGTGAAAACCTACGAGGGCACTCACGACATTCATACCCTGATCGTCGGGGGAGACATCACCGGCATACCGGCATTTACCTAATCGGAAAGGATGATGGCATGGAAAAACCGAAGACGGTTCTGATCATTGAAGAGGATATTCGATACGGAGAAATGCTGCAGGATGCACTGGGAGAATTCGGCTACAACGCTTATTTGGCGTATTCCGCCACGGGGGGTATGGACATTGTGCGGCAGAAGAAGCTGGATATTATCATCAGCGACATCAACATGCCCAGCGTGAACGGAATTCAACTGGCGGAAAAGCTGATGAAGATGTACCTGGATATTCCGATCATCCTGATCACCAATACCCATGATTTGAACCTGATCCGCCATGCCCTGAAATTAGGAATCATCGATTACCTGATCAAGCCGATCAATTTGCAGGAGCTTCCCCTGGTGGTGGATAAAAACCTGGAACGGAAGCGCCTGGAATCGCAGCGGGTGCAGGAGAACAAAGCGGAAATTCTGCTCAAAGCCCTCAAGGCGCTGATGCGCGCCTTAGACGCTAAAGACGCTTACACCTGCGGGCATTCCCAGCGGGTGGCGGCTCTGGCCATGCTCATGGCCCGGGAGTTGAAGCTAAGCCCGGAAGAACAATACACCCTGCAATTAGCCGCGCTGATGCACGACATCGGAAAGATCGGGATACCGGACAGCATTTTGAATAAAACCGCCAGCTTGCAGGATTATGAATTCGATATTGCCAAAGATCACCCGGTGGTGGGCAGCCAGATTTTGGGTGAAATCGAAGAGCTCTCCGAAGTCGCCTCCGCGGTGCGCCACCACCACGAACGCTACGACGGCAGCGGCTACCCGGACGGGCTGCGCGGGGAAGCGATTCCCTTTTTTGCGCGAATTTTGTCGATTATCGATACCTTCGAGGCGCTGGTCTCCAACCGGGTATATCGCAAAGGAACCGACAAAGCCCACGCCCTGGAGGAGATTCAGCGGAACGCCGGGGTGCAGTTCGATCCGGAGTTGGTAAAAGTGTTCGCCAACGTCATTAAAAACGTGGCGGTTGATAACGGGAATACCACGGATGAAAGGGCTTTTGTGTTTGCGGTGGATCTCCCCGGGAGAGCCAAAGAAGCCATCTGAGGGTGCGGTAACAAAATATTAGAGATTGACATCCCCGCTGCGCGATATTATATTGTGCGCCGCGTGTAAGAAACGTTAGACTCCCATAAATTGCCAATTGGCAATTGCCAATTCAGAAGGGGCCGTAGCTCAGTTGGGAGAGCGCTTGAATGGCATTCAAGAGGTCAGGGGTTCGACTCCCCTCGGCTCCACAAAATTATTGAAAATTGAAGATTGAAAAATGAAAATTGTAAAAGGGTAATCTTCAATATTCATTTTTCAATTTTCAATTCAATCCGGCGCCGTACCCAAGTGGCTAAGGGAAAGGTCTGCAAAACCTTCATTCGGCGGTTCGAATCCGCCCGGCGCCTCGAAAAATTTCCCCCTTTCTGCCCCTCACTCCAGATTATGTATTCCTTGAAATTTTCGGTGTAAACAAAAAGACCTCAAAGGTCTTCAAGACCTTTGAGGTCTTTCCGGGTCTCTTCCGGGATCGAGCAAAGGGGGTCTATTTTTTGCCCGTGCCCTTGCACACCGTGCAGTTCCCGCTGCCGCCGCACTTGGGGCACTTGCTGCTGCCTAAAATACTGCCCACTTTGCCCGATCCGTGGCAGCGGCTGCATTTGCCGTTGCCGTTACAGCCGGGACAGGTTGCCATGGTATGCTCCTTTCCTTAATTTATCCCCGTGCAATAATCGCTTCATTGATGGCATTTACGATTTTACGGATATATTCCGGGTCGGTAGAACCCAACGCTTTAGCTTCTCCGGAAGCTGTTACAAGCCCGACATGGTAAGTGGGTTTTTTGCTAATAAACCAGGCAATCGCAGCCCCGATCAATACCAACCCCAAAATTATGCCTCCGATCTCTCCGCTAAAAAGAGGTAAAAGTCCTACAATACCCAAAATGATCGGACCTTTACGCGAAGGATCTTCTTTAATGGAACGTACCGACGTAATCCCGCTCATCGCGTACGTTTGAGCGCCTATCATCACTCTGGCGTTAGTCACTGAAATATCGCCCTGGCTAAAAAAAGTTTGTTCGGCCATAATCGTTCCTCCAAATTTTAGTGAAGTGCAGTTATTAATTTGAATCTGACATTGTGCCTTATCACCCTCGCGCCATACCTGGTATAAGGAATACATCTATTAGCACCCAAATAGCTGGAATCAGGAAGAGTAGCAAGCCGATTCCGACAAAAGAGAGTATAGCGGATATGAGTGTTAACAACAAAATTGCTATAGCCGTACCCGTTCTTCCCAAATAGAACCGATGGGCACCCAACATGCCAAAAAACAGCCAGAGCACATAGGCTACACCAATCGACTTCGGTCGAGTAACAGAATACTGCGCCATGTGTCATCCTCCATTATGGTAGTGGTAAACTAAATAAGAGTGTTACAAACTAATCCGTCTCAGTTATAACTCGAATCGTTCCTCATCATGACGAATGTGGGCATCGGAATTTATTTTAATATCCCCGCCTCCCAACCCCTGGCGGCTCTCTCCTAAATGCCTGCCTTCCCACCAAATTTATCTTCTCAAAATGAAAATTTTTACTCTAACAACGTTGTCAACCCTTCTGCTCTCCTCCATGCCATTTCGTTATTATATATATTTCCCCAAAACACCAAAATATTGACAAAAAAATAAAATTTTTTCTACTGAAACGCCCAAACCACCCCTCATTCCCCCCCTCAATGACCATCAATGACTACAAATGACCACGAATGACTATAAATGACGCCGCTCCGAAGGAGCCCCTTCGGGGCCGGCAAATGACGATTCTTTACCCCTTTGCCGAATGGCCCTCCCGTGCCTCCCGCTCTTCTATCTCCAGCAGCAGCAAATGCCCCAACAGCACCTGGATGAACCCGATCGGGCAGAGCACAATTGTGGCAATCAATATATATCCCACGACGTTGTTGATGCGAATCAGCAACTTTAAGTATTCCATGATCCCGTCCCCCGCTACAACGGGTGGTTTTTGCACATTCGCGCTTCCCGGCGCTTAGCGCGCGGGCGTCGGATGCCTGGCCTTCCGAATCGTTTACGGATAAGAACCAACCCCCTTGCTACACCACAACGCCCGCGCACCGGTTCACCGGCTCTCCTTGCATAGCCCCCTCAATTCTATTTTTTGTCTGCCCGCGAGTTCTTGTTTCAATAATAGTGCCGGTTTTTTCGGCTCGCTGTAACTTCCTGTTCTTAAACGGCTAAGCGTGAAATGGCCGAAAAGCGGATTTGGCTCTTTGTCAACTGCAGTTGGCGGGAAGACTGCCTTGCAAGGGCTTGGAGAAGCGTTTTGGAAAGGTTATTCGTTGAGAATAATGAGGTTGGGGGGATCGCCAACTGCGGTTGGCATTCAAAAGAACCGGCAAATTACGCGCTCAGAAAAAGAGCGAGGGGAAAGATTTTTTACGCCTGAGAACAAATTCATTGTGATTTTCTATCGGTTTGTTTATAATGAGATAGCTTTAAAACAAAAAAATATCCACCAGGGGAGCAAGCTATGGAAGTAGTCAATATCTCCGAATTCAAAAAGAAATATTTAGCCATTCTTGAAAAAGTTGAGAAGACCAGACAACCGATCTTAATTACCCGGCGAGGGAAAACAATTGCCCAAATAACGGCCGTTTATGGATACATTGAGAAAGCTTCATGGTTGGGATGTCTATCTTCTACCGGCGTCATTGTTGGTAACATTGTCAAGCCGGTATTGGAGGAGACAACGTGGGAGATTTTCCGAAATTGAAACTTCTTTTGGACTACCCATATTTGGATTTGGGGATTAATGAGTCCGGAGAAACTTTCCGGTAAAGTTATTTCCGAGCTAGAGAACAGCAATAACGAAATTTGGCTCTCCCCAATATCGGTTTGGGAAGCGCTGATTTTAATTGAAAAAGGGCGCCTCGTCTTAAATATACCGGCAGAAGAGTGGATTCAGAGAGCTGTAACCCAATTACCGATCCATGAAGCGCCTTTGACAGCTGAAGTGGCGATCAAAAGCAGATTGATGCAACTGCCACATCAAGACCCGGCGGACCGATTTATTGCCGCCACCGCGCTCGTTCATGGCTTTACTTTGATAACCAGCGATGAGAGAATTGCTCACTCGAGTGAGATTTCGATCCTGTTCAACTAAGCACGTCTCTTGCAGTCTCCATCGCCCTTAAATACTTGCGCACGCTTTTTTTCTATTCGTCCACCTCCAAATCCAACTCTTTCAACATCTTCTGTAACCCCTGGCGGCTGATTCCTGCTTCCGCGGCCACCGCGGAGAGGTTGCCGTCATGCCGTACGATGGCCGGCTTCAAATATTCGCGCTGGAAACGGCGCAGCGCATTTTCTTTGGCGGCTTCGTAGGGTTGAACCGGGGGAGCAGGGCGATCCAGCGGCAGGCTGAGGTCGGGCGGGCGAATCTCCGCCCGCCCGTAACTGTGAACTACCCCGCGGTTGACGATATGGCGTAGCTGCCGCACGTTTCCCGGCCAGCGGTAGTTCTTCAACACCAGCAAGGTTTGTTGAGCAAAGATTTTTTTGCCGCAGTTTTCCCGCTCCTGCGCCCGGCGCAAAAAGTGGTAACAAAGCGGCAGAATATCCGCCTCCCGCTCCCGCAGCGGCGGAACGGCGATCTCCTCCTCGGTGAGGCGGTAAAACAGGTCTTCCCGGAACAGTTTTTTCTCCATCCGCTCCTTCAAATCCGCATTCGTAGCGGAAATGACCCGGATATCCAGCAAAATGGTGCGTGTGCCCCCTAACCGCTCGATAGTATGGTCTTCCAGAACGCGCAGCAGCACCGCCTGTTTGGCGGGAGAAATTTCCGCCACCTCGTCGAGGAACAGCACCCCTCCCCGGGCGGTTTCCAATTTGCCGATCCGGGTTTCCCGGGCATCGG
>WYBG01000118.1 GCA_011526015.1 Deltaproteobacteria bacterium
TACACTCTTCCATCGGTTATTTGACGCCGGTGGAATTTGAAGAACAGTGGATTAATGAAAACCAGAATGGTATATTTTCAACTAAGAATGACAAAATTTGTGTCCAAATTTAGCCGACCACTACACAAAGTCTCTATGGAAAGGATAGATTTAAACCGGAGATGCTAATATGAACTCATCCTCCGGCCCAATTTCATCACTCGGAGTTTCGCGAAGCGATCCCTTCGGGAAAAACTCCGAGTAGAAATTAGAGGAACTTCTCAATCCACGAGCTAAAGCTCGTGGCAATTCATGAATAGCCACAAGGTTTAATTGGCTAAGTTGAACACTATAACACCAAAACACTGTAACACCAAAACACCTTAGAAAATATGGAACAAGCAATAACAGCCAAAAAAACCTTCCCCCACGGCGTTCACCCCCCGGAGGCGAAGGAAGAAACCCATCATCTGAAGATTCGCCGCTTTCCCTTTGCCCCGGTGATGATCTTGCCCCTCAGCCAGCACACCGGCAAACCTTCTAAAGCCATTGTGCGGGAGGGGCAGGAAGTGGCGCGGGGGCAGAAAATCGCCGAGGCCGATGGCTTCGTCTCCGTGGCGTTGCATGCGCCGGCCTCGGGAATCATCAAACGCATTGCCTTAGCGCCCAACCCGGTGGGGCGAATGACCCCCAGCATTTATTTGCAGCCCTTCCCGGCTTCTTCCCAGGAAGTGCTGGAAGGGGTTCCCTGCGACCCGGACACCGCTGCGCCGGAGGAAATCGTCAAGGCGATCCAGGATGCCGGGATCGTGGGCCTGGGCGGGGCGGCCTTTCCTACCCACGTGAAGCTGAAAATCCCGGAAGGGAAATCCGTGGATACCCTGATCATCAACGGGATCGAGTGCGAGCCTTACCTGACTACCGACCACCGGGTGATGTTGGAGCAGAAAAACGACATCTTCATGGGCATCCGTTACCTGATGAAAGCGACCGGGGCGCAGCGTACGATTATCGGCATCGAGGCCAACAAGCTCGATGCCGCGCAGGAGCTGAGCGCCGCCATTCCGGCGGGAATGCCGGTCACCGTGGAAGTATTCAAGGTGAAATATCCCCAGGGCGCGGAAAAAATGCTCATCAAGGCGCTGCTGAACCGGGAAGTGCCCTCCGGCGGCCTGCCGGTGGACGTGCACACCGTGGTGGTCAACGTGGCGACGACCGCGGAGATCGGGCGGCTGCTGCCGCACGGGCGCGGAATTATGGAGCGGGTTATTACCATTACCGGGCCGGGGGTTGCCAAAAAAGGCAATTACTGGATTCCCATCGGCACCCCGGTGCGCTACGTGCTGGAACAGGCCGGGGCGAAAGACAACATCAGCCTGGTGTTCTTAGGCGGCCCGATGATGGGGCAGGCGGTCTCCAACCTGGATTTCCCCTTCACCAAAGGCACTTCCGGGCTGGTGGTGTTCACCGAGGCGGAAACCAACAGCCGGCCGCAGAAGATTTACCCCTGCATCCACTGCGCTTACTGCGTGGAGGCCTGCCCGGTGTTCCTCAATCCCTCGCAAATGGGAATTCTGGCGAAAAAAGAACGTTACGAAGAAATGGCGGAGCAATACCACCTGTTCGACTGCTTTGAGTGCGGGGCCTGCTCCTACGTCTGCCCCTCGCACATTCCTTTGGTGCAGTACTTCCGGGTGGCGAAGGGGATTTTAAGGGAGAAGAAGGCGGCGTCGTGAGTGTTTTGGTGTTATAGTGTTTGGGTGTTATAGTGCAAATTAAGAGTGAGGAAGTTTAGAGCTTTAGAGAATTGATCGGCTGAATAACATCCCCCCTAACCCCCCTTCAAAGGGGGGAAGGTTGCGCACTCTCCTTTAAATTCCCCCCTTTGAAGGGGGGCAGGGGGGATGTCCTCACCGGCGCACAAAAGCGTGAACGGAATGGAGATATGAATCTAACTCAAAAAACATTAGAAATCCGCACTTCCCCGCACATTCTCAGCGGGATGAGCACGGATACGATCATGCGCAACGTGGTCTATGCGCTGCTGCCGGTGGCGGCGTTTGCGGTGTATGCCTTCGGGCTGGCCGCGGCGTTGGTGATTTCGGTTGCTACCATTTCTACGGTGCTGACCGAGCACCTGCTCTGCCGCCTGAATAAAAAGGAATCCACCATCGGCGATTGGTCCGCGGCGATTACCGGGCTGCTCTACGGGCTTACCCTTCCGCCGGGGCTGCCGCTGTGGATGGTGTTCTGCGGCGGGGTGATCGCCATTGCCATGGGGAAATTCATGTTCGGCGGCCTGGGCTATAATCCCTTCAATCCCGCGCTGGTGGGACGGGCGGTAATGCAGGCGGCCTTTCCGGTGGCGATTACCACCTGGCATCCCGCGTTTACCACCGACCGCTTCTACAACCTGCCCGATTCTACCCTGGCGCTGCCCTTCATGGCCCCGGTGTACAAGGCGATCACCACCGCCACACCCCTGGCGCAGATGAAATTCGACCATAAAATAGCTGATTCATACGATCTGGCGATGGGATTTGTCAGCGGCTCCACCGGGGAAACCTGCGCGCTGTTGATTTTGTTGGGCGGCGCCTACTTAGCCTGGCGCAAAATGATGAACTGGCGCATCCCGCTTTCCATTTTCCTCACCGTGATCTTGCTCAGCGAAATTTTCCACTGGTGGAAGCCGGAAATTTATCCCGATTCCGTTTTCATGCTGCTCTCCGGCGGGTTGATGCTGGGGGCGGTGTTCATGGCCACGGATATGGTGGCCTCTCCCATGACCAATCGCGGCGTAATGATTTACGGCGCCCTGATCGGCATTCTGGTGGTGGTGATCCGGCTGTGGGGCGGCCTGCCGGAAGGGGTGATGTACGCCATTCTCATCGGCAACGCCGTCTCCTCCCACATCGACCGCCTGGTGCAGCCGCGGGTGTATGGGACGGGAGGGGTGAAGCGTAAGGCGTGAAACGTAATGCGTAAAACGTATTGTGCTGCCCCTTACGCAATACGCAATACGAAATACGCAAAATTACGTGTTACGTATTAGACTATCTTGACCCAAAAATTACGAGACGATTTCCATGAATCAGATTGATTTAAAAAAACTCACCGCCCCGCCGAATCCCTGGCACATGCTGCGCTCCATGGGCGGGGTGGGAATCGTGTGCGCCCTGCTGATTGTGGTGGCCTTCCAGGGAACCCTGCCGCGCATCAATCACAACAAGGCGGAGGCGCTGGAAAGAGCGGTTTTCCAGGTGCTGCCGGGAACAAAGACCCGCGCCACCTTCAAAGTCAATCCCGATGGCAGTTGCGAACCGTTCCAGGGGGAAGCGCGCGGCCAGCGTTTAGTGTACGCCGGGTTCGATGAGAACAATAACTTAGTGGGAATTGCCGTGGAAGCGCAGGGGCAGGGATTCCAGGACGTCATTCGACTGATCTACGGGTACTCCCCGGAAAAGCAGGCGGTGATCGGCTACCAGGTGTTGGAGAGCAAAGATACCCCGGGCCTGGGCGACAAGGTCGAAAAAGACCCCCATTTCCTGGCGAATTTCGATAATCTGGAGGTTCCCCTGGCTCCCGATGGCGGCGCGCTGCAACATGCCATTGAATTCGTCAAAAGCGGCGGCAAGCAGCACCCCTGGCAGATCGAGGGCATTACCGGGGCGACCATTTCTTCCCGGGCCATCGCCAA
>WYBG01000613.1 GCA_011526015.1 Deltaproteobacteria bacterium
ATCCGGGATGGGATTGACCACGAAGGGCGGGTCGTTGGTCCCGGTGACGGTGACCAGGATGGTGTCAATATCCCCCAATCCCGCCGGGTCGCTGACGGAAAATTCTACTGTGAAGACGCCGGTGCTGTCGAGGGTGGCGGTGAAGACGGCCAGGTGGGTGAGCGGGTCGATACTCACCTGCAAATCGCTGGTATCCACCTCAATTCCGCCGCGGGCGGGTTGGCGATTGAAGATTGATGATTGAAGATTGATGATTGAAGATTGATGATTGGCGATTTTTGCGCCGGGGGAATTCGTTCCCTGCGCCCCGATCACCTGCGCCGACCAGGAAAGCTCGCTATCGTCGTTATCCACGTCGTTCACCCACTCATTCAGGTCGAGAACGTAGCTGCTGTCTTCCGGGAAGGTTACGTTGGGAATGCCGCTGATGACCGGGGGATCGTTCACCGGGGTAACCGTGACCGCAAAGGTGTCGCTGGCCACGCTGCGGGTTCCGTCATTGGCGGAGACGACCACGCTGCCGTTGCCGAAGAAGTTCAGGGAAGAAGAGACCGCCAGACTGGCCCCCTGCACCGCGGGCAGAATGTCGGGATTATCCGAAACGGCGCTGAAGGAGAACACCGTACCGGGATCGGGATCGGAGAACACCTCGTGGAGGTTCGCCGCGGCGATGACCGGCCCGCTGTCTTCGGCAAACTCCAGATCGGCAATGGGATTAGCCACGAAGGGCGGGTCGCCCACCGCGGTAACGGTCACGGTAATGGTGTCGCTATCCGATAGCCCGCCGGGATCGCTGAGGGTGAAAACGACCGTAAAAACCCCGCTGCTGTCGAGCGTGGCGGAAAACGTGGCGACGCCGGTGGCCGGGTCGATAACGATCTGCAAATCTTCCGGATCGACTTCGATTGAAGATTGAACATTGAAGATTGAAGATTGAAGATTGGGGGAACCTTTCCCGTTCCGTTTGGCTGCATTCAGGAATTGCGCCGCGATCACTTCCGCGCCCCAGCTCAGCTCCTCCACGCTGTTATCCACGTCGCTGGCGTAGGGGGTCAAGTCGAGCGTGGCGCTGCTGTCTTCCGGGAAAGTGACCTCCGGCAGCGGGCTGCTGATAACCGGGGGATCGTTCACCGGCAGCACGGTGACGGTAACCCGGGCGGTATCGCTCGCGCCGTTATCATCGATAATCGCATACCGGAAAGTATCCGGCCCGAAGTAGTTTTCCGCGGGAACGTATTGAAAGGAACTGTCCCCCACCTGGCTGGCCGCGCCGTGCAGGGGCTGGCTGAAAAAGCTGATGGAGATAGCGTCGCCGTCGGGATCGAGGTCATTGGCGAGCGCGTTGAGAGTCGCCGCCTGGTCCTCTAAGACATCGATATGGTCGTCATTCGCCAGGGGAAGCTGGTTGACCTGCAAGGTGTGCAGCACCACCCCGTTGGACTTGTACTCCAGGCCAAACATCGGCTGGCCGCCGATGGTTGGGGGAACGAAAGCCGCAAACTGCCCGGCCCGGCTGGTATAACTCATCACTTTGAAGGTATCGCCGATGGCGGGAACAAAATTATTGGCCAGAACTACTTTCAGGGTTCCGCTGAGCTGCGCCGCGCCGAGCACTTTCAAACGGTCGTATTGAACCCCAGGAGTGTAACCGCCCACTTCGATGTGCAGGGTTCCCGCGGCCGACTGGGGATAAGTGCCGGAAATGGTCAGCATTCCGGGAGAAGACCCCGGCATTACGTTTCCGTTATTCAGAAAGGCGGCAGTGCCCACGCCGATGGTATCGGTGCCCTGGAGAGTTCCGGCAACGTCATTGAGCAAGGTTTTGGTGAAGGTAATTTTACCGCTGTTGGCGTCTAAAATCCCGTAATTATTAAAATCCACGTTGATGTTGGTAGTGCCGCTGCCGTTGGTTTTGATGGCGCTGCCGTAATTATTCACCAGACCGCCCCCGGGCGCAATGAATTCCAACCCCGCGTCGGTTTGTATGTCGAAAACGCCGCCAACCTGGTTGGCAAACACCGCGTTATTGGTAAACCGGAAGTTGCCGCCTCCGTTCAGATTGACCGCGCCGGCATTGCTGAGCGTTAACCCGTCCAGGGTTTTGGCGGCGCCGCCGGGCAGGTTTAACGCCCCGTTAACCGTGAAAGAACCGGGGCCGGTAAGGGTTCCGGCGTTCCAGTTGAAGGTTCCGTTAATGATGGTCGGGCCGTCGCTGTCGAAAACGCCGCTGATCATGTCTAAAATGGCCGGGGAATCCAGGGTCATCCCGGAACCGGCCGCGTTGAGGGCGCCGGAACCGGTCAACACCGCAGTTCCCTCGCCGTTAACGGTTACCCCGGAAAGGGTATGAACCCCGCCGTTGAATTGCAGGGTTGCGCCCGCGCCGATGGTGAAGGTTCCCCCGCTGCTGTTCCCCCCGCGCTGCAAGTTGACGCTGCCGGCGCCGATATTGAACCCGCCGTTGTTTTGCAAGGCCACGTCGATCACCGTGGTTCCCGCCCCGTTATTCTTGTTCACGACCCCGTTATTGACGAACGCGCCTCCGTCGGGCACCGCAAAGTCGATCTGCGCTTCGGACTGGATGTTGAAGGTCGCCCCGGGCTGGTTTTCCAGCACGGCATTGTTTCTCAAACGGATATCCCCTAAGCCGGTCCAGGTGAGGGCGGCAGAATTGGAAACCGTCTGCCCGTCGATGGTTTTGGCGTTATCGCCGGAAATGCTGAAAGGGCCGTTGAAGTTGAAATCGCCGCTCCCGCCGATGGTGCCCCGGCTCCAGGCAAACGGGCCGTTAACGGTAAGGGGGCCGTTTCCATCCAGGATGCCGTTATTCACCTGGAAAGAAATCCCCGGGCCAAACGCAGCCCCGGCCCCGTTCACTTGCAGGTTGCCGGTGTTGCCGGTCAACTCCACGGTTCCGGTTCCGGTAAAGGTAACATTGTCGAGGCTGTGCAGGCCGGATGCATACTGCAGAAGGAGACCTCCGCTGATATTGAAGGTTCCCCCGGCGCTGCCCCCCCCGCGGGTCAGCCGCAGGTTGCCGCTGTTCAGGTTGAAGGTTCCGTTGTTGTTGAAGGTGGCGTCGATCAGCAGGTCCCCGGTGGCGACGCTGCGGGTCAAAGTTCCCGCGTTGATAAAGGTTCCCCCGTTGGGAGTGGCAAAATCGATCTCCACGTCGCTCTGAATATTGAAATTCCCGCCCGGCTGGTTCAGCAACTGGGCGTTGTTTTTCAGGTCGATCCTGCCGGCGCCGGCCACCGTGGCGGTTCCGGCGTTGGCCAGGGTAACGCCATCCAGGGTTTTGATGGTAGTTCCGTTAATGGTTAAGGAGCCGTTGACGGTTACGCTCCCGCTGCCCCCGATGGCGCCGCCGTTCCAGGCATAAGCGTCGCTGACGGTGATGTTGCCGCTGCCGCCGAACATCCCCCCGCCCTGGGTAACATTGGCCAGCGAGGAAACATTATTCAGGTTCAGAATCCCGCCGCTGATGGCGGCGGACCCGCTGCCGCCAAAACTGCCGTTGAAATTCACCGTTCCGGCAGAAACGTTCAGGGCGCCGCTGCTGTTATACGAGCCGTTGAAATCGCTAACCCCGGCCCCGGTAAAATTCAGGTTGCCGGCCCCGGTAACCGCGGCGGCGGGATTGAAAGTATGGGTTCCCCCGCCGACGTTCAAGGCAGCGTCGGCGGCGATGCTGAAAGCGCCGCTGTTATTGCTGCCCCGGGCCAACACCAGCGTTCCGCTATTAAGATTCACAGCGCCGTTATTGGCCATTTCCACATCAATGGTAGTAGCGCCGGCGTCAGTTTTGGCCAGGGTCCCGGCGTGGTTGAAGCTCCCGCCGCCGGGGACGGCAAAATCAAGCTGGGCGCTGTTCTGAATGTTGAAATTCGAGCCGGGCAGGGTTTGCAATACCGCCCCGTTCTTCAGGCGAAGGTCTCCCAGGCCGCTCCAGGTGGCCGCGCCGGCCAGGGAGATGGTTGCGCCATCTAAGGTTTTGGAGTTATCGGTTTGGATCAATAGAGAGCCGTTGATATTGTAGGTTCCCAATCCTTTGATGGTGCCTTTGCTCCACTTCAAAACTCCGTTGACGGTTACCGGCGCGCTGCTGGACAGGCTTCCGCCGAGCATTTCCAGGTTACCGGGGGAATTGATGGTCATTCCGGACGCGCCGATGGCCACGGAGTCCGATATCACTTCCAGGGTTCCGCTCCCGCCCAGGGTAACCCCGTCGAGGCTGTGGAATCCCTCGAAGAACTGAAGGGTGCGGTTGGTGGAGACCGTAAAGCTCGCGCCGGTATGGGTTCCCCCGTTTTTCAGCCGCAGGGTTCCGGCGGACACGTTGATCGCGCCGCTGTTTTCGATCACGGCGTCGATAATGGCCGTCCCGCTGCTGCCGTTTTTGTTCAGATTCCCCTGGTTGAGGAGGATTCCGCCGGTAGGAGCGGCGCCATCCAGGGTGGCATCGGTTTGAATGTTAAACGTTGCCCCGCTGCGGTTCAGCAAAACCGAATTATTCCGCATATTGATATTGCCGGGATCCGACCAGGTGGCAACGCCGTTGTTGATCAGCGCCCGGCCGCGCAGGTCTTTGGAATTCAGCCCGCTGATGAGCAGTGTCCCGCCCGGGAGCACCTCCGTGGTATCGATTCCCGCCAGGGTGGTGTCCCCATCCATGTCTCCCCCGCTCCAGGTGAAGGTGCCGGCGATGCTGAGCTTTCCGGATCCGTAAATGGTGCCGTTGGCCAGGGTCAACCCGCTTACCGTAACGTTAGTGGTGAGCAGCACGGTTCCGCTGTTGATAATCGCATTGTCATTTGCGCCCGGAACCCCGTTGGGCAGCCAGTTGGCGGCGGTGTTCCAGTTCCCGATCCCGGTATTCCAGGTATAAATGGTTTGGGCATAACCGGACAGGCTGATAAGCGTAACGAGCGCTGCAAAAAAACCGTTTTTAAAAAACTTTCGCCATACATCCATGGAATCACTCCTTTGATTTGATCAGGTATTCTTCCCTGATAGTTTCCAGACTACTTGAGAGCAAATACCCCTTGAAATGGTGGAAATTTCTGACCGGCAAAGCGCCGCATGATTGCGAATCTGCGTATAGCGTGCTTTCACCGATCAATTCAAAAAGTAAGAGATGAAGCGGGAATACGGATGATTGAGCGCACAAAATCAAGATGCGCTTTGGTGTTCCGGGGAGAGTAAGGCGGTCGAAGAGAAGAGGGGGGATGCGGGGTGAGGCGTGAAACGTATTGCGTATTGCGTATTGCGTATTGCGTAAGAAAAACGGAATACGCAATACGAAACAGTTACGTTTTACGCATTACGTCCCACGCTTCACCCCGCCGGGCGTGCCGCCGGAGTACCGGCCGGCGCGCCCCGGGGGAGAGGATGGGTCACTTGAGGTAGATCATTTTTTTCGTTTCCGTGAAATCGCCGGCGCGCAGGCGGTAGTAATAGAGGCCGCTGGCAACCGGCTGCCCGTCGTTATCAGTGGCGTCCCACTGTACGGTGTGGCGGCCCGCCGCTTTGGCTTCGTTAACCAGCGTACGCACCAGTCGCCCCTGGATGTCGTAAATCTGTAACGTTACAAAGCTATTGGCTGAAAGCTGATAGCTGATGGCTGTTACGGGGTTGAAGGGGTTGGGATAATTCTGTTCCAATTCAAACCCTTGCAAGGGAGAATCACCCGGGGCAACTCCGCTCAACCCGCTTTCGATCAGGAAATTCCCGCCGCCGGGGTGCTCGAAGTACAACGTCCCGTCGTTGCCCACGTCAATGGTCTGGAGCAGGGCGCCGTCCTTTTTCACCTGGTATTGGGCGGGCAGCAGGCCGGTAATAAAGTGGCGCACGGTTTGGGCAGTGTTGATGTTGTAGCCGATCCAGGTGCCCGGGAGGGCAGTTTTGTTGAAAAACGCCACCCGGTTCCCGTTGATAAAGACGCCGACAAAGCGCACCGTCTCCAACTTTTGCACCGGAGCCATGGCGTTCAGGGTGTTGGCGTCGCCGATCTGCATCACGGTAAGGAACTGGGAATCCTCGCCGCCGCTCCAATCCTCCACCTCCAGGCGGTGGCTGCCGGCCCAGAAAGCGCCCCAATCGGAGAAGGGTCCCCGTTCGGTCAGGTCATTGCCCTCCGCGTCGGTGAACCAGTAATAACTGCTGCCGTTGTTCCCGCCGCGCAGGCGCAGTTGATAACTATTGGGGGCGAGGATCTTCAGGAACATTCTCCCGTGGGCGTTGGCGTAGGTGCTGCTTACCTTCAGGGTAGTGCCGGAATTAGCGGTCCAGAACCCGTTTCCGGCCGAGTTCCAGCTTCCGTCCAGCAATTCCGGGGCGGAGGCGGTGTGCAACAGCCAGCGCCGTTTGATGCCCGGCTCGTTCAGGTCCGCGTCGTCGAAGAAGAGCAGGTATTCCTGGTTGGTGTAGTTGGGGGCGTTGGGATCGCGGATGTAGAGCATTTTCCGGCGCATCCGGTCGGCGTAGTCCTCGCCTTTATAGGCGCGGGTGTAATCGTAATCCACGTAATCGAACACCCCCGCTTCAAAGCGCAGCGCCGCCACGTCGCCGACGTGATTCGCGCCCCCGGGCTGGTTGTCGGGATCGTAATAAGCGTCCGCGGCGTCGTTGGTGTTGGTTTGGTACTCATAGAAAATGTTCTGGCCGGGGAAATAGGTCGCCAGAATATTATGATAAACCGGGGTGCTGGTCTCGTTGGATTTCGGCAGGGTAGAATGGTTCTTAGTCACTCCCGCGTCCACCGCCAGGTTGCCGTACTTGAAAATGATGAAGCTGGTGTTATCTTCGTGGGCGTGCCGGGTGATGTGGTATTGGGGAGTTATGAAGTTGATTTTGGTGGCGTTTTGGGTGGTCAGGTCGCTGCGCAGGATAACTTCCCCCAACCCGAAACGATAGGAAGTTTGAATGCCGGCCTGGGCAGGGGTTTTCTTGGCGAGGTCTTTGCTCCCCCACAAAAATTTATAGAACAGCCAGTACAGGCGCGGTTCCGCGGCATCGAAAGAGAAGGTGGTGAAGTGATATTCGCTGTCCTCCGCAATCCAGCGGTAAAACCCGGCCGCGGTGGGATCGCTGGATTTGATCAACGAGGTGATCGGGTAAAGCTGTTGCAGGGTTCCCATGTTGTCCCATTCGCGCAGGGAAGCGGCGTCGTTGCGTTGCTCGTAAAAACCCGGCTCCTCCCCGTTGATGTACATCGGGAAGAGATAGAAATACAAATAGCGGGGAAGATCGTGCAGGAAGTGAATATCCTGGAACAAATTCTGGTTGATGGCGCTGGAGAGCGCGGCGGTGTACCAGATCAGATGGGAGCTGCTGCCGGCAAAGTAGTCCGGGCCTTCGCTCCAGCCGGTGGTGCCTTCGAACATGTGGTCGCCCATCAGCAGAATGCGGTCGAGCCAGAGCCACTGGATGCCGTTCAGCATTTCCTGCACGATGGCGGTGTACTGGCTGCCCAGGGGATCGCCCCACAGCGCCAGGCCGCCCACTCCCACGTGGTGGCACTGGGACAGCACCGACATACCCAGCTTAACGTATTCTCCCGGGTTTACATCATCATCGCGCTCGTTGTATAATGTGATCAGCGCATCGGCGATCACCTGTTTTTGGGAGAGGGTCAAATAATTATAGCACCAGTCATATACCGCTCCCAGGGTTAAACTCGCGTATCCTCCCTGCCCGCCGGAGGAGAAAATGTTGCCGTGCGATTCCTCGTCCAGCCCGCGCTGGGCGATTTCCGCAGCATGGTCATAAGCTTTCGCCGCGTACTGCTCGGCGCTGCGGGCAAAGCTGTAATTGGAAAACAGCCCGGAAGCCCTCGCGTAGCTCAAAAAAGCGTAATTCGTGGCGTCCAGCAGCAGAAAATTGCGCTCCTTGCCGGAAGGCGCTTCGTTGAACGCCCCATCCACGGCGTTGATGTAGGTTTGAAAATTGCCCGCCTCGTGGGCGTTGATATAATTGCGGATGGTTTGCAGGCTGGCCTGGGTAAAGAACAGGCGCGGATGTTCGTGGTTGGCCAGGGGACTGCCGGGGGGCGGGGTGTAGGTTTGGGCGAGTAAGAAAGAGCAGCCGAAGAAGAGCAGCAGGCGCATCAGCCAGCGGCTAACGGAACGAGAAAGCATTCTAACCTCCATATTGTTTTAAAAAATCCATTTTGTTTACAACAAATCTGATACCAGTCTATTAATCGAATGAAATTGCGGGAAGTTTATCACAATATTGAGCCGATGATGTAAAGATAATTTACAGATTGATTTTGCCTTGAGCGTACTCTCCGAAGGGAACTTGACCCCAATGTGATGCTAAACCGGGTGCGAAAACTACGCAAGAAAACCGGCCAGCACTGGCTTACCGACCGGGAACTGTTTGCAGCGAAGAACGAAGGACGTTTATGATTGTAGTCGATACCAACGTGATTTCTTATCTTTATATTGCCCGCCGCTCATCAAAGCGCTGCAATCCCGCCCGGCGCGCCAGCGCGTACGCCTCGCGCAGCTCCGCGGAAGTGATGCGCCGGTTCAGCTCCGGGTAATGGGCGCCATCCACTTTTCCCGCCGGGTAATACTGGCTCATGATGTTGACGTAGGTATGCGGGGAGATTTCTTCCGCCAGAAAACGCATGATTTCCCGGGTCTCCTCCAGCTCCCCGGGCATTACCAAATGGCGCACCAGCAAGCCCCGCTGCGCCAAACCCTCCGCGTCGATTACCAGATCGCCCACCTGGCGGTGCATTTCCTTGAAGGCCGCCCGCGCTGCCGCGGGGTATTTTTCGGTTTTGAGGTAGCGCTTCGCTTTATCTTCCCGCCAGTATTTGAAATCGGGCATGTAAATATCCACAATGCCCTCCATCAGGCGCAGGCTTTCTAAGGAATCGAAGGCGCTGGTGTTATATACAATCGGCAGGCGCAGCCCCCCGGCGATGGCGTGGGGCAGGGCTTCTAATATTTGCGGAACCACGTGCTCCGGGGTCACCCAGTTGATGTTGTGGCAGCCCTGCTCCTGCAACTCCAGCATCATTTCCGCCAGGCGCTGCGGGCTAACCTCTTGTCCCGCGTCCTGCTGGCTGATGTCGAAATTCTGGCAGAACACGCAGCGCAGGTTGCAGCGGGCAAAAAAGATGGTGCCGCTGCCGTTCCGGCCGCGCAGGCAATCTTCCTCCCCAAAGTGCGCAAAATAGTTGGAAACCCGGGCGTAGCGCCCGATCCGGCACACCATTTTCTCGTCGTTCAGGCGGTTGACGCCGCATTCCCAGGGGCAGGCGCGGCAGTTTTCCAGCTCCGCCAGCCCCTTATCCACCCGGCGCGGCAGCTCGCCGGAGCGGTGCAAAAAGAGATAATTCGGAGAATAATCGCGCATATTTCTAAGGAAATGCATGGAATCTATCTCCGTACAGCATTTTTTAAGCTGATGGCTGATGGCTGACCGCTGAAAGCTGAAAAGCTCCGTTGCTCTATTCCTTCAACGGCGGATACTCCGTACGCAAAAGCCCGAAACACAAGACGTCGTAATATTTCCCGTCGTAGTATTTTGCCTGGCGCAGCCGGCCCTCCAATACAAATCCCAATTTTTCGAATAACTTTTGCGCCGGCTGGTTGTATTCGATCACCTCCGCTTCCAGGCGGTGCAAATTCATGCGCATAAATCCGTAGCGGATGACGGCGCGCAGCGCCCGCTCGCCGTACCCCCGGCCCTGGTGTTCGGGGGCCAGGGCGATGCCGATCTGCGCTTTGCGGTTGTACCAGCGGATTCCCTTCAGGCTAACTTCCCCGATCAACCGTCCCCCGGCTTCGATGCGGAAGACCACCGTGGAGGGCATCGGCTGCGGGTAGGAGCGGGTTTCGGTCAAATTTTTCAGGATGGAATAGTCCTGCAATAGTTGGCTTAGCTCCGGATCATCCGCAGCCGTAGAGACCAGCTTCAAATCATCTTCCTGCAGGATCATGGTTCCTCTTTTTCTTGATAATACCCGCCGGCAGCGTAACTGGGGCTTTGAGAATTATCTAGTGCGACAAACACTAAGTTCTTGCACCCCTTTGTCATGCCCGAATGTCTTTATCGGGCATCCACAGGCCTAAAACTTATAGATTCCCGATAGAAACATTCGGGAATGACCCAGGAGAAAGGG
>WYBG01000119.1 GCA_011526015.1 Deltaproteobacteria bacterium
GAATCTTGATTTGGAAATCCTGCTCCAGTAAAGCGGGCAGGGCTTTATAGGCTTCATTTTCCAGGGTGTAACCCACCGTGGCGGAAAGGCCGCCTAATTGCCGGCGGGTCTCTTTGTGTTCATCCGCCAAAGCGGCCAGGGATTTCTCGGTGCGTTTCTGGGCTTCGGCCAACTCTTCTACCCGCGTTTCGGTGCGTTTCTGGGCTGCGGCTAATTCTTCCACCCGCTGTTCGGTGCGTTTCTGGGCTTCGGCTAATTCTTCCACTTTAACGGTGAGGGAATCTAACCGTTGTTCGGTGCGTTTCTGGGCTTCGGCCAGTTCCTCGACTTTAACGGTGAGGGAATCTAACCGTTGTTCGGTGCGTTTCTGCGCCTCACCAAGATCCCGCACGATCTCCCGCAGCTCGCTAAAATCTGCCTTGGTGACGGTATTGGCAAGCTCGCCGTAGATATATCCCATCATCTCGGCAATTTTAAGCGCCGCCTCCGGCTCGAGTTTCTCTTTTAGTTCATTATAGATTTTCAGCGTGTCTAACATAAGCTCTCACGGCTATCATCTTAAATTTCATCTTAAATATACTGAAAACCCTGTCGAAATGAATAAAAAATTTGCGAAAATTTCTGGAAAGCCGTATAATCTCAAAAATCATTTCTAAAGGAGCTCTGATGAATTACCGTCACTCACATACAGCCGCTGCGATACTCCCGGGCATTTTCGCAGCGATTATAATCGCTTCATGCCTGCTGATCTCCTGCCGCTGCGAGCTAAATCCCGCTGCCCACCCGAAGTGGTTCGAGCAAGGGCCGGGGCCGATCATCTCCGGGCAGGTGGAGGGCATGGAAGACCGCCCGGTGGCCGGCGCGGTGAAATGTATTGCCCCGCATCCCCGGAATGCGGATATCATTTACATCGGCACCGTAAACGGCGGGGTGTGGAAAACCAGCAACGCCTACGACGATTTTCCGGAGTGGGTTCCCCTCACCGACCACCTGCCCAGCCTGGCTATCGGCTGCATCGCCTTCAGCCCCCTGGATGAGAATTTCAATACCCTGTTTGCCGGAACCGGCTCCTTCAGTAGCGGCGCCCGCGCCGGCGGGCCGGCCATCGGAATTTATAAGACCGGCAGCGGCGGGTTCGTTTGGGAAACCATCGGGCAGAAAGACCTGGCGGGAATTCCCATCCGGGAAATCATCCCCGCCGCGATGGAAGGCAACGTTGCCGGGGAGCCAATTCTGCTGGTTGCCACTACCCAGGGAATTTTCCGCAGCATCGACGCCGGGGCAAATTTCAACAACGTATTGGCGGGCAACGTGACTTCCCTGGTGGGCGATCCCAATAACGCCAGCCAGTTTTTCGCCGCCATTCCCGGACAGGGAGTCTTCCGCAGCACCGATGCTGGCGCTACCTGGCAGGCAACCGCTGCCATCAATGATCCGGTAGTCGCCAATGCCGTCTCCGCTAAATTAGCGGTCAGCCGCACCCCGGAGCCCGGCGGCAGCCCGCTGTATGCGGCGTTTTCCCAGGCAAGCAGCGCCTCGGTGTGGCGCTCTGCCAGCGCCGGCGATTCCTGGAACTGGATGGGCACACCTACCACCAAAGAGCCGCCGGTGGTGGGGACGAACATCGGTCCCTTTCCGGGGGGACAATCGGCCATCCACTTTTCCTTAGCGGCCGACCCCGAAAGCCGCTTCCTGGTGTACCTGGGGGGCGACCGCCAGCCGGTTGCGTTTCTGCCCAATTCCAGCGGCACCGGCGACTTTTCCGGGCGTTTGTTCTGGGGAGATTTCAGCAAACCGGCCGGGCAGATGTGGGCGCCGATGGTCGGCGCCGGCGCGGGCGGCACTTCCCCCCACGCCGATTCCCGGGATATGAAATTCGACGCCCTGGGCAATTTGTTAGAGGCGGATGACGGGGGAATTTACCGCCTGAGCGTTCCCTCCCAGCCCACGGAGCGAAAATGGAGTTCCGTGAACGGCAATCTGCGCATCACGGAGTTTTACCGCATCTCTTACGATTCTCACAATAACGTGATTTTCGGGGGAACCCAGGACGTCGGTTCCGTGGAGCAGGTGCTACCGGTGGATACCGTTACTGGCGCGTTCTTGTGGCGGGACGCCCGCTTATTCGGTTTTAACATAGCCGGTTTTAATGTGGATTTGATTACCCAGGAAGGGGACGGCGGGTTTGTAGGGGTAGATAATCAAACCCAAAATAATGCCTCCATCCGTTATACGATGGGCAATAACCTGAACTTGTTTTTCCGGCGGGATTATTCCACACCCAGCCCCGCGGTGGTCCCCGGCTGGCTTAATTTTGCCGCGGAGGGCAATCCCCTCCCCTTCAGCGAACTACACACCCAGGACCAGGGCATGGAGGGCTTCCGTTTGATTCCCTTTGCGGTGAACGCCGTGGAGCCGGCTTCCCTGGTGATCGGGGCTAACGCGATTTACGAGAGCCGTGATTTTGGCGTCTCGGTCTCCGTGGTGGGGCAGCCGCGCCGCGGGCGAATAGTGGACGCCATTGCCTACGGCAGCCGCAACCCGGAGGACCGCAGCGACCGGGTGGGGGTAATTTACGCCGCGCGCGGCAACGAGCTAAGCATACGCCCCACCTTTACGGTGGACTGGAATCGCCGCTTCATCGGCGATACGCTCTTCTCTTCCGCGGGAAACAAAATTATCCGCGATATGGTGATCGACCCGGATAACTGGCGGCGCGCCTACCTGGTAACCCAAAACCGGGTGTACCGCATCGAAAACGCCACGGAGGATAACGAAGCGGTTATCGACCTCACCGGCGACCTCAGCAATTTTTCCGCTTATTACGACAGCATCTCCAACGGCCAGCGCGATATTGACCTGCGCTGCGTGGAACTGTTCAAATCCGAAGAAGGAATGAGCGTGCTGTTGGTGGGGGGAATGGGCGGGGTGTTCCGGCTGCGCCACGCGGACCTGGGAACGCCCGGCGGGGTAACGCCCTGGCTGTGGGAGGAATTCGGCATCCTGCTGCCCACCGTGTTAGTGCGGGACATTCATTATGACCGCACGGATGATATTTTAATCGCCGGCACCTGGGGACGGGGGGCGTGGACCATCCTGAATGCCTCGGAAAGTTTGACCGAGCCGAGATTCATCGTCAAAAGCGGGCAGGTTCCGAGGGCGGTGAAAAGGAATTAAAACGTGTTCGCGTGTTCAGGTATTTTAGTGTTTTGGCAACTCCACTATAACACCCGGACACTGATTTTATACGTACTCGTTAACCGGCCCGTAGAGGTGGAAAAAGCCGTTCATCAGCACCCCGTTAACGTCTTCCGGGGAATTCGCCACCCCGCCGGAGACCAGCTGCTGACCAATCGCTTTTGAGCGTTTCAGGTATGCCAGGGCTAAGGTTGCCCCGGGGGTGCTGGCGGCAGTTAGATTTGCAAAATAGGTTTTCAACGCCGCCCCGCGATGTTCATCCTTCAACAGCGCCTTCCAGGGAGCGTGGCCCTGCGGCAGGGCGCCGAGTTTTTCATCCGCTTTCGCTTTCCAATCGCCCTCGCTGAAGAGGCGGTACTGGCCGCTTTCCGGATCGTACACTCCCGCCGGTTTGCC
>WYBG01000614.1 GCA_011526015.1 Deltaproteobacteria bacterium
TATATTTTAGCAGCCCTTCACTTCAGAGTTTTCTGCTATTGGCTTGTGGATGGTCGCTTTCCTCTTCTCATCATACCATTACAACTTATTTACGGTTGAGCGGCGCAGTCAAGTATAAACATTTTTCGCGGTTTTATTACTTTTTCAGTTCTCCCTTTTATAAAGTCATGGATAGGTTTTGGGAGAAGGTGATCCTTTTGAGCGCTTCTTTTATTGATCCAAAGGAGCCCATTCGAATTCGAGTCGATGATGGCACCCGCAAGAAAAATGGCCGGCACATAGAAGGGGCCTCCTACTATCGCAATGGAGCGGGCAGCGCCCGTCAGGAGTATCGTAGTTTGTGGGGGTTGAATTGGGTATGGGCAACGATGTCGATTCCCTTGAAGATATGGCCGGGGCATTTCCTTTCCATTCCGGTGGGTTTGAAACTTTATTTGAAAAAGACGGTGGCGAAAGAATTGGGAGAAACTTTTAAGTCTCGCAGCCAATTAGCCCGGGAGATGGTTGATTTCATTGCTACCCTCTTAGCGGATCGCCATATCAGCGTCAGCGCTGACGGGGCTTACTCCACAAAGGAGTTTTTGCGTGAGAGAATTGACAATGTCGATGTGATGGGGCGTTTTCCGGTTTCCAGTCAGCTCTATCAACTCCCTGACCCCAAACCCAAAGGCAAAAGAGGACCCAAGCCTAAGAAAGCTGCCCTGATCGGTTCTCCGAAAACGCTAGCCACTAAAGAGGATGGCTGGATAGCCCATCCCACAGAATCCAACACCTGGATTCAATCCTGGCAAGGCATTTGGCATAGTGTGCTGCCCGGTGTAGTAATCACACTGGTTGTGCTCAGACGAGAGCAGCCACAAGGCAACCTCAAAGAAGTGGAAGCTTTCTTTAGCACCGACTTATCGTGGTTTCTTCAACAAGTAGAGCAAAATTCCTCTCTGAACTTATTAAATGGGCGCCCCTGGTATCGCAAAAAGAAGTATCCGACTCAGTTGTATGTTTATTGGATGTTTAAGGAGGCTCTCATCTGTGAAGGAATTATTCCAACACCTGCCTTTTGGGAAGGTGTGCCAATAATTAAAGCCAACCACGCTGCCGCCAGGTTCAAGAGGGTATGCTCATGCCGGGGAGAAATTGCCAATACTTTGTTGAACAGCTCCACCGCTTTCTCCGGCTGGCCGGTCTTCTGGCACGCGGTTCCCATGTTGCTCAATACCACCAGGTTGTAGGGATGGGCTTTCAGGGCTTGCTTAAACTCTTGCAACGCCAGGTCGAGACGGTTCATCCGCGCCTGCGCCGTGGCGCGGAAGAGCGCCACCGGGGTTACAGCCGGATCGAGATTGTAGAAAGCGGTCTCCGCTTTGTTCAATTCCGAAATTTCCAACTCGAACTGGCCGGCTTTGCGAGCCTCCAGGGATTTTTTGACCTGAATCTCCGAAATCAGCCGGGAATAACCCACGATCAGGCAAGCAGCCAGCGTTACAATGAAAAGAAAATTCACTGCCAACCCGGCGCGGGAAGAAATTGGCCTTTTCAACGGGCAGGAAGCGTGGTAGAAAGAAACGACCACGGCAACCATCAGCAACAGGAAGGAGGATTGAACGATGCGTTCCCGGGGAAACGCCGCCAGCGCGATCAACACGTAACCGGTGATTCCGAAAATCATCAACAAAGCGATAATTTTGGCAGCCGGCGGTTTCGCCTGCGTGAGGAGGCGGTAAGCATAATAAAAAACCAGCCCGAAGATCAGCAGGTAGCTGAGGAAACCGATCGCCCCGGTCTCGGCAAAAACCCACAAAAAGTCATTGTGCGGGCGCACGAAGTGGATTTCCCCACTTTCCGAGCGCAATCCTTCGGCACCGTAACGGGGCAGCATAATTTTCCAGTTTCCCAACCCCACCCCGCCGATGGGATGATCCGCGATCATTTGCAGCGTTTTCTCCCACAACCGCAGCCGCTCATCGATGGAGGAAACCGGGAGATTTGCCCCGGCCAGCGCTTTACTCATGCTTTCGCTTTGCATGGTGCGGGTAAAGTGCGCCAGCGCGGAGAGCAGCAGCGCCAGGGTAAAAAGGATGGCGGCGTAGGATAACCGGCGAAGCAGTTGCGTTTTCCATTTGGCCGGAAATGATAACTGCCTGGCGAAGATAAACGCTATCGCCGCGGTAATTAAAGTTGCGCCGCCCAGGCCGCCCGGGTATGCGCCACACACCGATCACGAATCCCGCCAGCATCATGGCAATCATGCTCAAAAGCGCCCAGGCGCCTTTAAAATTCAGAATGCCGAAGAGCAAAAAAGGAAAGGTGAGGAAAAGCGCTTCGGAAAGGAGATTCTTGTTGGCCATGGTGGCATAAACGATGTAATTTCCGGGCAATTTGCTGAATGCGATTCCGAAATACTGGCAAATACCCATGAACGACAGCGCCGCAGCCAGAATGGCGAAAGCCCGGCTGAGATCGGCCAGCATCGTTTCATCCTGCACCAGCAGCAGGGTGGCCGTGAACAGGAATATGAAATAGAGGGCGATTTTCAGAAGATCGAACAAACCTTCGGCAAAATTAACGCCCTGCACCAGGGAAATCGCTGCGAAAAACAGATGGATCAAAAAAACGGGAAAAATGGCCCGCCGCAGAATGGCGTAATCAAAAGGGGACTTTTTTGGGGAAAACCGAAAGGAAATAAAGGTTATTACCCCTAACAGCAAAGCGGCCAGGAGCACAAAGCGCAACGGCAGCACCGGCTCGATGGTGGCGCGGGTAAAAACAAGGGGGATAACCAGAATGATCCCGGCAATGAAAAAGAGACGCAGAATCCGCGAGAGCGGAGAATTGTTGGAGTTCATACTTGTCAGATTACCTACCATTGATACGGTGCAAAATTTCTTGCCAAAGGCGGCACTGAGATTATACAGAAAAACCCCGCTAAATTGCAAATGGAAGAAAAAAAGCTCCCGGAGAGGGGAGGTGAAATCGGGAAAATGCCGTTTACGGTCTGTGCCACTGCCAATGATTACCGGTCTTTGCAAAAAAAACTATTTTCCGCAAGGTATTTACTTGATCAGAATTTATCCGGTTGATATATTCTCATCGCTCATACTTGGATTGGCTTTCAGAAAATTTTTTGCCGGCAGCGTTTTGCTGATAAACTCAAAGGAATCTGTGTAGCATGTCCAGAATTCTGAATGTCGGTTTTCTGTGGGGAATGATTCTTTTCTGTCTTCTTCCCGCCGTTTTGCTTTCCCAAAGCGGGAGCACCTTTGGAGGTTTACAACCCGACATCAAATTTGAGCACCTGGCAGGCGAGGAGGAAATCCACGACAGCGGTATAATCTGTATTCTGCAAGACCGCCAGGGTTTTATGTGGTTTGGCACGCGCGCGGGGCTGCATAAATATGACGGTTACCGCTTCACCGTTTACACATACGATGTGCGGGATACCACCTCAATATCCAGCGACGACATCCTGTGTATTTATGAAGACCGCTCCGGCGCATTGTGGATTGGCACCCTCATCCACGGATTCAACCGGTTCGAGCGCGCCGCCGGGCGATTTACCCGCTTCCCCTGCGATCCGGAAAATCCCAACAGCCTGGTGAATCAAGTCCATTCAATCTATGAAGATCCTTCCGGCATGTTTTGGATTGGCACCAGCGCGGGGCTCCTGCGGTTTGATCAAAAGCAGAACCGCTTTACCCGCTTTGTGCATGATCCGGCGAATGCCGGCAGCCTGAGCAATAATACTGCCCGGGCAATTTACGAAGACCGCGCCGGCAGCCTCTGGATTGCGACCAATAACGGGCTAAACCTTTTTGACCGCAATCGGGAACGTTTTATCCATTTCTATCATGATCCCCATTCTTCCAACAGCTTAGGCAATAATGTAATCACTTCGATGTATGAAGACCGCGCCGGGTCGTTTTGGATCGGAACTTTTGGCGGCCTTAACCGCTTTGACCGGGAGCAAGAGAGTTTTACCCGGTTTATCCACGATCCCGGAAATCCCCACAGCCTGAGCCATAATATTGTCTGGGCGATTTATGAAGATCGCGCCGGCGCGCTCTGGATTGGCACCGAAGGCGGGGGCCTGAACATCCTGGATCGCAGCAGCGGGCAGTTTACCCGCATTATGCACGATCCTGTTAATCCCCACAGCCTGAGTTCCAATTATATTACCTCGATTGTCGAAGACCGTGCCGGGGCGCTCTGGGTTGGCGCCGGCGACTTATGGAGGCGCGCAAAAGGCGGCGGCCTCGGCATTAACCGTTTTGATCGCGGGCAGAACCAGTTTCATCATTTAGCGCCGGATCCGGCAAGCCGCGGAAACGAGAGCGAATTTTCCGTTCATACCACCCTGGGAGACCGCAACGGCACGCTCTGGATCGGTAGCGTGTACGACGGGCTTTACCAATTCGACCGCCGGAGCGGGCAGTTTCGGCAATTTGTTCACGACCCCTCGAATCCCCGCAGCTTGAGCCAGAATTTTATTATGGCTCTCTATGAAGACCGCGCCGGTGTATTGTGGATCGGCACCGCTGACTTCGGCATTAACCGCCTGGAAAGCGATAAAAGAACGTTTACACGCTTTGTCCACAATCCCGATGACCCTCACAGTTTAAGCCACAACCGCCTCAGTTCATTCTATGAAGACCGCAGCGGAAATATCTGGATTGCCACTTTTGGCGGGGGGCTAAACCGCTTTGACCGCCAGCGCCAGAACTTCGACCATTTTCTCCACAATCCCGACGATCCCCACAGCCTGAGCCACAATTTCCTCAGCTTTGTTTTTGAAGACCGCAGCGCTACCCTCTGGATCGGGACATGGGGCCGCGGGGTTGACCACTTTGACCGCCAGCGCGGGCAGTTCCGCCATTACATAAATGACCCGAAAAATCCCTATAGTTTGAGCAACAATGTCACCTGGGATATTCATGAAGATCAAACCGGCGCGATCTGGATCGCTACGAGCGGGGGCCTCAACCGCTTTGACCGCGACAACGGACAGTTTCACTATTATACGGAAAGGGACGGCCTTCCTGATAATGTGATTCATGGAATTCTGGAGGATAATCAAGGGAATTTATGGCTGGCCAGCGTGAACGGGTTATCAAAATTCGATCCGCAAACGGAAACATTTAAAAACTATTATGTCGAAAACGGGCTGCAGAACGCCGCGTTTAGTTTTGGTGCACCCGGCAAAAGCAGCAGCGGGGAGATGTTTTTTAGCGGCCGCAACGGCATCGATTTCTTCCACCCCGATAGCATTAAGGATAATCCCTACATCCCGCCGGTGTTTATTACAAGATTTACTCATTATACCAGTAACGAGCCTGTTGTTGACGAACAAATTTCCGAGAAGCCGCAAATCGAACTCGCTTACGACGACCAAACGCTTACCTTTGAATTTGTGGCTCTGAATTTCCGAAACCCGCAAAAAAACCAATATGCCTACAAACTGGAAGGCGCCCAGGATGAGTGGATTTACCTGGGCAACCAGCGTTCCATTACCTTTACCAACCTGGCTCCGGGCAATTACAATCTTCGGGTGAAAGGTTCTAATAACGACGGCCTCTGGAATGAGGAAGGCGCTTCGTTAAAAATCACCATCAACCCGCCCTGGTGGAGAACCGGGTGGGCATACGCGTTTTACACTTTGTTTGTGCTTGGTTTGCTCTATGGAGTCCGCCGTTATGAGTTGAACCGCCAACGCCTGAAGCACGACCTGCAATTAGGACAGTTAGAAGCGGAGAAACTTCAGGAAGTGGACCGTCTGAAATCCCGCTTTTTCGCCAGCATCTCCCACGAATTTCGCACCCCGCTGACCCTCATCAGCGGGCCGGTAAAACAACTACTGTCCGGGGAGTTCAAGGGCGATATTCGCGAGCAGTACCACCTGATCCTGCGCAACTGCAACCGTTTGCTGCGGCTGGTTAACCAGCTTTTAGA
>WYBG01000120.1 GCA_011526015.1 Deltaproteobacteria bacterium
GAGGCGGACAACGCCCGCAAAACCGCGGAATTGGAGGAAGCCCGCCGGATTCAGCTTTCCATGCTGCCGGAAAAAGTGCCCCAACTCCCCCACCTGGACATCGCCGTGTACATGAAAACCGCCAGCGAGGTGGGCGGCGATTATTATGATTTTCAGCTCGATTCCAGCGGCATCTTGACCGCCGCCATCGGCGACGCCACCGGCCACGGCACCAGGGCGGGGATCATGGTCACTTTGATGAAAAGCCTGTTCAACACCATCGGCAATACCTTTTACATTCCGGACTTTTTTCACCACTGCACCAGAATGATCCGCAAAATGCACTTAGGCAATCTCTACATGGCCATGATGCTGGTGCGGATTCGCGGAAATAAATTAGTGGCTTCCTCCGCCGGGATGCCCCCGATTCTGATATTCCGGAAACAAACCCGCGCCGTTGAGGAACTGTTGATCAAGGGAATGCCCCTGGGCGGGCCGGAAGGATACCACTATCAGCAGGTAGGGGTGGAATTATCGCCCGGCGATGCGGTGCTGTTGATGTCCGACGGGCTGGAAGAATTGTTTAATGAAGAGCGGGAAATTTTAGGCGACCAGCGAATCAAGGAATTCCTCCTCGAAGCAGGCGAAAAATCTCCGCAGGAAATCATCGCGCACCTGAACGCCGCGGCGGAGCGTTGGCGCAATGGGCGACCGCAGAACGATGATATGACTTTTGTGGTAATGAAGATGAAAGAGTGATCGGGAAGATGAATGGGGCGTTGGAGTAAGGGATTATTGGAGGGATGGAGTAATGGGGTATTGGATTATTGGATTAATGGATTGATGGTGTACTATCAGGTGGTCTTTGACAATTTTGGCGAGTATCAAGTAGGGGCGGCTCCAATTCCCCTCCCCGGAGGGGAACTTCGGGAACGAACCCTGCAAACTCCCATAAGCCGGCAACCCCAGAATTGTCAAAGACCACGTGATAAGACACCATTCATCCAATCCTCCATCACTCCATTACGCCAACACCGCCCTCGCTCCAACCCTCCATGGCCAGGGCAATTGCTCCCAACAGGGCGGAGTCGTATCCCAACCGGCTTAGCCGCACTTCCGGGACGGGAACGATTTTCAAATGCGCTTGCAGGGTTTCCCGGGCCGGGCGGAGCAGCTTTTCCCCCGCGCCGATGGCCACGCCCCCGCCTAATACAATCACGTCCGGGGCATAGAGCGCCGCTAAGTTGCGCAAGCCCTGGCCGAGGTTGTATCCCACCTCCCCCCACTCCTCGTCCGATAATGCTTCCGCTGGTTTTCCGTAAATGCGCCGGATGCCGTTGCCGGAGACCAGCCCCTCCAAACAATCCGGCGCTCCGCAATCGCACTGCACCCGCTCCGGGTGGGTGCAGCGAAAGTTTATGGATTGGTGCCCCGCCTCCTGGTGAACTCCGTTTGCCCCGCGGTAAATTTTCCCGTCGATCAAAAGTCCCCCGCCCATGCCGGTGCTGAGGGTGAGATACAATAATCGCGAGGCGGTTTCCTTGCCGAATTTGTATTCCCCCAACGCCGCTACGTTGGTATCCACGTCCACGAAAAAAGGGCAGCGGAATTGGGTTTCCATGATGGTTTTCAGGGGCACCTTGCGCCATTGGGGCTGGTGCAGGGGAGAAACCACCCCGCTTTTGTGCTCCAACGGCCCGCCAATCGCCGCGGCGATGGCAATGATGCGGTTATCTTCCCGGAGCTGCGCCGCCAATCCTTTGAGCAGGCTTAATCCCTCCTGCAGATCGTGGGGCGTATCCACCCGCAGATGTCGCAGGATTTCGCCGTTCTCTTTAGCGGCTGCGGCCATGATTTTGGTTCCCCCAATATCCAGGCCGATGAAAATATTCATATCTCACTATATCTCCATCGCCAGCCTTATAATCCGCTCCATCAACTCATTAAATCCGATCCCCACCGCTTTGGCGGCCTTGGGCACCAGGCTGGTGGGGGTCATGCCCGGCAGGGTGTTTACTTCCAAACAGAAGAATTGGCCGTCATCTTGCAGCCGGAAATCCACCCGGGCATAGCCGCGGCAGCCCAGGGCATGATACGCTCCCGCGCCCGCTTCCCGGATTTTCGCCGCCAACTCTTCCGGCAATTCCGCGGGGACCACGTAGCGGGTTTTGCCGCCCTGGTATTTGGCTTCGTAATCGTAGAACCCGCTTTCGGGAATGATTTCGATGATGGGCAGGGCCTCTCCGCCCAGCACCGAGACGGTTAATTCCCTGCCGGGAATGTATTTTTCGACCAGGACGGTTTCGCCGTAGTGAAAAGCCCGCTCCAGCGCGGCGTCCAGCTCCCCCCGCTCGCGCACGATGGAAAGGCCCACCGTAGAACCCTGCTCGTTCGGCTTCACCACCAGGGGCATTTCCCGGGCGGCAAGTCTGGCAGGATCGACGCCTTCGCGCCGGGAAAATTTTTCCCAGGGGGCGGTGGGCACGCCGTTCGCTTGAAAAATCACTTTGGAGAGATGCTTATTCATTCCCAGGCCGCTGGCCAGGGCGCCGCTGCCGGTGTAGGGAATTCCCGAGAGGTCGAGCAAAGCCGCCAACTGCCCGTTCTCCCCATAGCCGCCGTGCAGGGCGTTGAAAACCACTTCGATCTTTTCCCGGATCAAATACTCCACGGTGCTGAAAATATTGCGGTCTAACGCCGGTTTCTCTTTTTCGATTTCCGATGGCGTTACCCGGATGATCTGCCCGGTATCGGCTCCGGTGAAATCCACCGGCTTAGCACCGTAGGCGCAATCAAACGCCTGCACCTGGTGGCCGTTTTCCTTCAAGGCCCGGGCAATAGCGATGCCGGTGGATAGGGAGACGTCGCGTTCCGCCGACGTGCCGCCTAATAGTACCGCAATTTTCATAGCTCTTTGCTCTGGGGGTTAGGGGTTAGTGATTAGTGGCCGTTCGCAACCAGTCACGGGCAACTCGCAACGAACCACTGACAACTGACGACAAACAACGAGCAAATCAGACATACTTATCCAGCGCCTGGCGGATGAAATTGCAAACCTTCTCTTTCCCGAACACCTCGATTACCGCGGGCAACTCCGGGCCGGAGATCATCCCGGTCAAAGCCACCCGCACCGGCTTCCAGAGCTCCTGCCCCTTGACGCCGGTTTCCTGCTGCACCTCTTTCATGGCCTGGCGGAAAGTATCCATATCCAGGCGCTCCAGCGCCTGCGCTTTCCTCAGGAATGCTTCCAAAACCGTTTTAACGCCGGGGGTTTTCAGGTGCGCCAGGGCTTCCGGCTCGCTGATTTCCAGGAGGTCTTGATAGAAAATCGCGGCGGCGGCATACACTTCGTCGCCGCGGTTGATCTTTTGGTACACCGCCCGGATAATTTTGCGGGTTTTCTCGGCATCGGAAATGTCCGCCCCGGCTTTTTGCAGAAAGGGAACCAAAAAAGCTGCTGCTTCAGCTTCGGAAAGCTGGCGGAGATAGTGGCCGTTCATCCAGTTGAGTTTGGCAAGGTCGAAAACCGCCCCGGCTTTGTTGACCCGCTCCAGGGAAAATTCTTTGATCAACTCCTCCAGGCTGAAAATTTCCTGGTCCGTGCCGGGATTCCACCCTAACAGCGCTACAAAATTGGTCAACGCCTGCGGCAAATAGCCCTTGTCGCGGTAATCTTCCACGGCCACGTCGCCCTGGCGCTTGCTCAGCTTGCTGCGATCGGGGTTCAGCAGCAACGATAAATGCGCCATTTTCGGGGGCTCCCATCCAAAGGATTTGTAAAGCTGGATATGCTTGGGCACACTTAGCAGCCACTCTTCCCCGCGAATGATGTGGGTAATTCCCATCAGGTGATCGTCCACCACGTTGGCAAGGTGATAGGTCGGAAAACCGTCGGATTTGAGCAGGATTTGATCGTCGATCAATTCATTCTGAAAGGCGACCGTCCCCCGGATGAGGTCTTCCACCGCGGTTTCTCCGCCCGGGGGCATTTTCATCCGCACCACCCGGGGGATATTGGCGGACAACTTTTTATTCACCTCTTCCGGGCTTAAGCGGCGGCAGGCGCCGTCGTATTTGGGGGTCAATCCCCGGGCGGCCTGGCGTTCCCGCATGGCTTCTAACTCTTCGGGGGTGCAGAAACAGTAGTAGGCGTGGCCGGATTGCAGCAGTTTTTCCGCGTGTTCCCGGTAAATTTGCACTCGCTGCGATTGTATGTAAGGGCCGTGGCCGCCGCCAATGTCGGGGCCTTCATCATATTGCAATCCCGCCCATTTCAGGCTGGCCAGCAATTGTTCCATCGCGCCTTCCACGTAGCGGGCCTGGTCGGTGTCTTCGATCCGCAGGATGAATTTGCCGCCATGGCGCCGGGCAAACAGGTAATTGAACAGGGCGGTTCGCAGCCCCCCCACGTGTAAAAAGCCGGTGGGGCTGGGCGCGAAGCGGGTGCGGACAGTATCAGGCATGGACTTTTCTCTGTTTCTTATCAGGTCTAAATTATTCTCGGTTTAGCTTGCTTTGCAATTGCGACAATTGCATCCAACTTCTCAATAATTTCGGGATTAATTTGACTCTTTCGCACAAAGCGAGCCAGCAGATGATAATCCGATTTTCGTAAAGTTAAAGATAATCCCAATTTCTTGAAAAAGGATCTAAAAAGTGGCTCTAGAAAATCATCGCTGGCTTTGATATCTGGTGACCAGGGATCCGGCTTTCCCAGGGTACGGAGCGCCTGGGAAACTTCCTGGATTGATTGGCTCATGGCCAGTTCACGTCTTTGCTTTTCCGTTGTGCCGAAAAGATCATTCGGTTGATCGTAATGAGCATACTCAAACAATACCTCTTCCGAACAAAAATAGTTTTCGATTTCCCGGCGCGTCCACATCATTTCTCTCAACGGTGTTCTCTGCTGAAGTTCTTTGTCCAGCCGGTCGAACAGGGCGACACCAATCAAATCCAGTTTAGCTTCTCGAAGGCCAAAAAAGTGCTCCCGTGCTCGCTGGGGTAGATTGGTAGCGACATAGTGCACGAACGGTTGCTCCAGGTATTTTTGGACCTCATGGTCAAGAGTTCTTGCGAAAGCCCGCAAAATAGCCAGATCGCTGGCATCCTCCAGATAGAGCACCCAACCGGTCTGTTCCGCCTGGTAATATTGTTCAAAGCCAATGTCGCGCAAGGCTTTCAGTACTTGAGATCCGCGATCATTCATTCGATGCGGCTTACCTACAAAAGCAACTACCACGTGGAGATCGGCAGCTTCATTCAATATCACTTCTGAATGACTTGCTGCAATTATTTGGGATCCTTGCTGTTCGGCTGCATCAGTAAGTATTTGATAGATTTGCCGCTGCCGTAAAATTTCCAGATGGGCGTCAGGCTCGTCGAGCAGCAGTATGGTTCGTGGATTTGCATAAAGATGCGCGAGCAGAAGCAGGGTTTGTTGCAAACCTCTACCGGAAGACGATAAATCAAGCCGTATGCGATTAGGTTCTCCATAAGCCATGGTGATTTCGCCTCGTTCAGCAATATAAGTTGGCGGCAGCAATTCAACTCCGAATAGTTGGTGAATTTGGGTAACCAGGGTTTCCCAAACCTTCTGAGATTCCGGTTGGGAATAAATCTGAAAACATAAATTTCGGAGCACCTGGGCAGTTTGTCCTTCGCCAATTAATACGTTGATGCGCCCGGGTTCCCATTTGGGTTCCACCGCAGCCAATCCCGACATGGGAGGCAAAAAAGCCATTCTTATAGCTTCAGCTTGCTCGGGGATTTTCATTCGTTCGGAATTTTCTCTGTTATTCAAGCGTAACGGGCGACAATAGAATGATTCTTCATTGGCATAATCGAACTCTAAACCACATTTCCAGTCTTTACCCTGGTTAATTCCCTCCACAAGAATCTCAATGCGAACATTCTCGGTCTTAGGTTTTATGGCTCCTGTTGCCTCATCTTTGGCTTGTTGGAAATTGCGTACGTGCAAATCCCGCCACAATAGATTAGCTTGCGGTACGGGAATGGCAATAAGATCACGGCGATTAATGGTAACACCGGGACGTTTCTCAGGTGATTTTTTCCCTTTACGCTTTTCGTTCCAACGCCTCAGACCAATGTCCCATAATGCCAAAGCCTGTAGTGCGGTGGTTTTACCAGAGTTATTCGGACCGATGAGTACCACGGTTTTGCCAAGCTCAATGTCGGCTTCTTCAAACCGTTTAAAATTGTGAATACGAAGTCGTGTTAACATTCTTTGACCTCACCTACGAATGTTATTCCCAGTCTTTTTCTTTTTAAAAAACAGATGATATACCAGATACCCTGCCGCCAGCATTGCCAACCCGGAAAGAACGAATTTATTATATGCGTTGATATATTTCAAAATCTCTTCCCAGCTCTTTCCGATGAAGGCGCCGGCGTAGATGATCGCCGCATTCCACAGCAACGAGCTTAGCGTTGACAATAGCGCCACCTTCAGAATATTCAGCTTTGCCAATCCCGCTGAAATCGAAATGACCGAACGAACCCCGCTCAGGAAGCGGTTAGCCAAAATGAGGGTGTATCCATATTTTTGCAGCCAGCGATCGGCTTTTTCCAGGCGGGATTTTTTCAGCCAGCGAATGCTACGCTTCTCAAAAAAGCCCCACCCTAACCAGTAGGAGATCAGGAACAAAGTCATGAACCCGGCCACGCTTCCCAGGGTGGTGCTGATGAGAACTCCCCAATAATTCAGATGGCCTCTCCCCACAAAATAAGCGCCGATCAACGTCACTGTATCCCCGGGAATGGGCGGCAGCAGGTTTTCCCCTATCGCGCTCAGGAAGAGCAATCCATAAGCCAGCATGGGATTTTCCTGGGGGATGCGCGTAAATTGGTCGAAGAGCTCATTCCACATAGTGTATGATTACCTGGGGCTGCGCGTCATTCGCTGCGCTGTCATTTGCTGCGCGTCATTCGCTGCGCTGTCATTTGCTGCGCGTCATTCGCTGCGCTGTCATTAATAGTCATTGGAGAAGCACTAAATGACGCCGCAGGCAAATGACAATGAATGACAACAAAGCGAATGACGGCGAAGCCAAATGAGGCGCAACCTACTGATCTGATTTTTCGATCTTCGCCCAGGAATCTTTCAGCGAAACCGTACGATTGAATACCAGTTTTTCTTTCGAAGAATCCGGGTCAACGCAGAAATACCCATGGCGCAAAAACTGGCAGCGGCTGCCCGGCGCGGCATCGGCCAGGGAAGGCTCGACCATGCAATCGGCGAGGATTTCCAGGGAATTGGGGTTGATATTATCCA